>CAXUFU010000017.1:0-14616 GCA_964250275.1 uncultured Chthoniobacterales bacterium
GCCGGTGGGGGGGGGGGGCGCCGCCCGGCGGGGTACCCGCCCCCCCTGGCCCGGGGGCCCCCCCCGCCCTACAACTCGGAGGCCACCCAAGCAACGGGCAAGTGGCTACAGATTTGCTTTACTCTGCTCTAGAGAGCAGCTTCACTTAAGCTGTAGCCGATCGAGTAGGTTTGTAGACCGGCAGCAGAAGCTGCCGTCTATCATACAAGGTGGGTTCAGAGACTCAACCCTCTCGCTTGTAAAACGCGGCTCGCGCCTCTCACTCTTCGCCGTCCTTGCCGTTGGTCTCTTCGGCCGCTTCCGCAGCCTCGGCCGCTTCGGCAGCCTCAGCGGCGGCGGTCTCGGCTTCATCCATCGGCGTAAAGCGGCGCTTGCGGCGCGCTTGCGGCAACGGCGAAAGCGTCATGTTGATGCTCCGGCCCGCATGCTTGGGCTCCATCTCCACCTGGCTCATGCCGTCCAAGTCCTTCTTGACCCGTTCCATCAACTGGTCGCCCAATTCCTTGTGCGCCATTTCCCGGCCGCGAAATTGCAGTTGCACCTTCACCTTGCTTCCCTTGTCGAGGAACTCCTCGGCCCGGCGCACCTTGGTGGTGTAATCGTGCTCGTCGATGTTCACCCGGAACTTGACTTCCTTGAGCCGGGCCGCGCTGTGCTTGCGATCCTTGTCCTGCTTGGCGATCTCATATCGGTACTTACCGAAATCGACGATCTGACAAACGGGCGGATTGGCGGTTGGCGCGATCTCGACGAGGTCAAGGCCCATCGAGTTTGCCCGGCGCAACGCATCGGAGGTGCGCATCACGCCAAGCTGTTCTTTGGTCGCGGCGAGGATCACGCGCACTTCGCGGGCGCGGATACGTCCATTGACGTTGATTCGATTCTGCTGTTGGAATGCCATTCGGGTCTCGCCACCCCCCGGAAGCTTCTTGGCGAGGAATGGCTATTTCTGCATCAGGGGTAGGTTGTTTAACTTGGCCGGGAGACCGGCGGACCATCCGCTCCCTCCCGTTTCTTTTGCTGCCCTGCGCGATGCCAGGAAGAGCGAAACGCCCGCCTGCCACCATGTACGGCTGCGACACACGTGTAAGCGTGGCACCGCGCCAAAGCAAGCACTTTCATCCTGGCTGGACCGCCCGGAAACGAATCCCGGGAGCCTTAGCTTGTCTTCGCCTCTGTGGCGTGGCGGATGTTCGGCAAAAAAGCCGTCAGGATGCCGAGCAGCGGCAGAAAAGAGCAAACCAGATAGACGTGCGCGATGCTCGTCCTGTCCGCCAGCCAGCCTAGCGCCGCGGAACCGAGGCCCGCCAGGCCGAATGCCAGGCCAAAGAACAAGCCCGCGATCATCCCGACATGCCCCGGCACGAGCTCCTGTGCGTAGACCAGGATGGCCGAAAAGGCGGAGGCCAGGATCACGCCGATCACCACCGTCAGCGCCGCCGTCCAAAAGAGATCAACGTAAGGCAGCGCCAAGGTAAACGGCGCCACGCCCAGGATGGAACCCCAAATGACGTACTTGCGCCCAAAGCGGTCCCCCAGCGGCCCGCCGATCACGGTGCCCGCGGCGACCGAGAAAAGGAACAGAAAGAGATAGAACTGCGCGTCCTGCACCGAGACGTGGAACTTGGCGATCAGGTAGAACGTGTAATAGCTCGTCAGGCTTACCAGGTAGATGTACTTCGAAAACACCAGCACCATCAGGATGGCCAAGGACACTCTGACCGTCCAACGCGAGAGCGCCGGCTCTTCGGCGCCGGTCGTCCGCTCCGGGCGTTTCTTGATGCGAATTAGATTCTTTGCGTACCAGAGGCCGACCCCGCTGAGGACCAGGATGCCCACCAGCGCCAGGATCGAAAACCACAGGATATGTCCCTGCCCGCGCGGCACCACCACCAAGGCCGCCAGCAAAGGGCCGAGCGAACTCCCGGCATTGCCGCCGACCTGAAAGATCGCTTGGGCGAACCCATGCCGGCCGCCCGCCGCCATGTGCGCCAGCCGCGACGCCTCGGGATGAAACACGGATGACCCAACCCCGACCAAGCCGGCCGAAACTAACACCATCGGGAAGGTAGCCGCCCGTGAGAGCAGCACCAGGCCAACCAAGGTAAACCCCATGCCGCACGCCAGCGAATACGGCAGCGGCCGCCGGTCCGTGTAACGGCCGACCAAGGGTTGCAGCAAGGACGCCGTGACCTGAAAGACAAACGTGATCAATCCGACCTGCGCGAAATCCAAGCCGAGAGATTTCTTGAGCAACGGGTAAATGGCCGGGATGAGCGACTGAATGGTGTCGTTCAGCAAATGTGAAATGCTGATCGCAATGAGCACGGCCAGCACCGTGTCATTGACCGGGAGCTGATTTGCCTTTTCCTTTTCTTCGAGCGTACGCATGAGCAGCGCTCACTCTCGCGCGCCTGGCCCGATGAGCAAGCCAGACGCGCCTGACAGACCTTTTAGGGGCGGCGCTCTTTGGCGGCTGCCAAGAGATCGGTCATCACCTCGCGGTGCGACTTGGCGCCGACATTGCCCTGGCCGTGGAGGCGCACGCTGACGTTGCCGGCTTCCAGGTCGCGGCGGCCCACGACCAACATCGTGTGCACCTTCATCTGCTCGGCGCGCTGCACCTTGCCGTTGATCTTATCGTGGGTCAGGTCCAGCGTGGCGCGGATGCCTTCGGCGCGCAGCTCATGGTGAATGGACTTGGCGTATTGCAACAGCGGATGCTCGTCTTCCGCGTCGGTCAAGAGCGGCAGCACGCGGACCTGCTCCGGCGCCAGCCAGAACGGGAAGTTGCCGGCGTAGTGCTCGATCAGAAAGCCAATGAAACGCTCATGGGTGCCCAACGGCGCGCGATGGATACACAGCGGGGTTTCTTCCTTATTGTCGCGCGTCTTGTAAACCAGGCCGAACTTGCGCGGCACATCGAAATCGACCTGGTTGGTGGCCAAGGTAAATTCACGGCCAATGGTACTCCAGACTTGGACATCAATCTTGGGACCATAGAAGGCAGCTTCATTAGGCACTTCGATAAAGTCGATGCCGGAATTTTTTAGCACGCCGCGAACCATCTCCTCGGTTTCCTGCCAGAGCGCCGGATGATCGACAAACTTCTCGCCGAGCTTGGTTGGATCGTGCGTGGAGAACCGCATGCGGTACTTGTCGATGCCGAAGATTTTAAAGTACTTGAGGTACATCTCATTGACGGCATTAAACTCGGCCTCGAACTGTTCTTTTGTACAATAGATGTGAGCGTCATTCATTTGCATGGAACGCACGCGCATCAGCCCGAACAATTCGCCGGATTGCTCATAACGATAGCAGGTACCGTATTCCGCCAGGCGCAAAGGCAGATCGCGATAACTGCGCGGCACCGCGGCAAAGAGCTTGTGGTGATGCGGGCAATTCATCGCCTTGAGGTAGTAACGATCGCCGCTGGCAGCTCCCCCGTTTCCGGAGCTTCCCGCGTCGTCCAAAATCATCGGCGGGAACATCGAATCCTGGTACATCGGGATGTGACCACTGGTGAGATAGATATTCTCTCGCGCGATGTGCGGAGTGCGCACGCGCTCGTAACCAGCGGCAAACTCTGTTTCCTTCGCCAGCTTCTCGAGTTCCTCGATGATCGCGGTGCCCCGGGGCAGCCACAGGACCAAGCCGGGACCCACGTCCTCATCGATCGTGTATAATTCCAGGTCGCGGCCGAGCTTGCGATGATCGCGCTTCTTCGCCTCCTCCAGCATGGCGAAGTAGGCGTCGAGTTGCGTGCGGTTCTTGAAGGCGGTGCCGTAGATGCGTTGCAGTTGCGGGTTTCTCTCGTCGCCTTTGTAGTAAGCGCTCGCCACGTGCGTGAGTTTGAAGGCGCCGATGTTTCCGGTCCGCGCCACATGGGGGCCGGCGCAGAGATCGGTAAAATCGCCGTTGCGAAAAAGCGTGATGGCCTCGCCCTCCGGAATGTTCTGGACGATATCCAGCTTGAATTTGCTCGGCGTACCCGGCCGCTCGCCCAAGGCCGCCAACGCGCCGCGTTCCGCCAAGGCGATGGCTTCCGCCCGTGAGACCTGCACACGTTCGAAGACGTGATTGGCCTTGATCTCCGTCTTCATTGCCGCCTCGATCTTCTCGAAATCGTCCGGCGAGATCCGATGCGGCAACTCGACGTCGTAGTAAAAGCCGTTTTCGACCGGCGGCCCAGCGGCGAACTGCGCCTCCGGCCAGAGCCGTAAAATGGCGGTCGCGAGCACGTGGGCGCACGAGTGGCGGATGCGCTCGAGTTCCGACATCGGCTTGCCTTCCGCGTGGCTTGGGCCCGCCCCGGCGGCAGGATCTTCCGCGGCGTTTTTCTCGTCGGCTTGGTCGGACATAGGCGTAAAATGGGGGCTGGAAGGATAGTCGCGATTCCCCTTGCGGCAACCCTGGGCCTGGCTTAAGCATTACATCTCCATGAGAACGGGGGCGCACTGGTTTCGACTGATGGTCGGAAGCCTGGGTGGCATGCCGAGGATGACTCGTTGGCCTCGTAAAAACCTCGAGTCAAAAAAACAAATGCAGATCGTAACGATCTCGTTCTCGCGGCTTAATTGACTGCGAGCGTTTCCGGCCTGACGCCCGCTGGGGCCGGAAGCGAAAACAGCGGGCTAGTCTTGAGGCGGAGTGACCGCGCCCGGGGCGAAATAATATGACGTGGTTGCTCGGGGATGGGTACCGTGCCGGCGCCAATCGCATCCCTTAAACCTATCACCGGCTAAGCATGTAGAAGTTCAGGTCGACAGCCGTTAGGACAGGGGTTCGACTCCCCTCGCCTCCACGCGTTGGCGCGGTTAGGTAGCTGCTTACTGACGAGACAAGTCGCGGAGCGGAAAACGTTGAGCTCGCCCGCTGCTGGGCAAGGGGAACCCCCGCGACATCTGGCGCGCCTTACTTTCGCGCACGTATTCTCCTGGCAGTGCTTTTACCAGCGACTAAGACGCGCTCGCCACCGCATCGACGACCTCATTGAGCATCGCGCTAAACTCCTCCAGACCCGTGCTCGGCACGATGATCGTGTTACGCCGGCCATGAGCCTCTTCGGTGATGCGTAAGAAGCGGCCCCGCTCATTCTCGCGGAACTCAATGTAAAAATGCTTCCTTTCGATCTGCAATTCTTGCGCTGCAATAATGTTATCCATGGGTTTTCGGAGGAGGGGAAAAGGAAACCCGGGGGGATTTCCGGCCGATCAACAACTTAGGTGCTAAAGAAATGCCAGAACCCAAAGAGGCGCAACTTGAAAGTGCATCCACCCGGCCCATACCTAACGGCAGACGTCATTGCAGAGTGCCGTCGCGCTCCTGCACCCGCACAGTGAATGGCGGGATCCGTACCAGCATGGGCACTCCCGCTTCGTCACAGGCCAGATACGAGCCTTCCACGTAGCTGTTGGCAGCCACGACATGATAGCTCTCATAACCAAATGCTTCGCCGGGTGCCAGGCGGGGGAAAACTCCTGCCACGCCGTCCCCTTCGACCACGTGGCGATGGCCTGAAATCAGGTTCGTGATAATCCACTTGCGGGCTCTGAGCGTAATGGGCACAGAAGAGCCGTTGTGGATCGAGATCGCGTAAAGGAAAGGGAACGGCCGGTCAGGCGGCGCGTCGAGTTTCGGCGCAAAAGTGACCTGCTCGACACTGGCTCGCACCCCGGCGCGTTCTTGCAACGCGCGGGCCGGTGTGAAATAGACGGGTGCGGGCGTGTTCATCCGAGCGGGGACCGCTTGCGACCAACGTGGGAAAGCAAACTCCTTAAACGCCGATTGTCAATCGATGCCCTCTTCTCCGCCCGTCGCGCTCACCATCGCAGGCTCGGACAACTCCGCCGGCGCCGGGGTTCAGGCGGACCTCAAAACGTTCACGGCGCACCAAGTCTACGGCCTGACTGCCGTGACGTGCGTGGTGGCGGAAATCCCGGGCCGGGTAGCCGCCATTCAGCCGGTGGAACTCGCGGTGGTGCGCGAGCAGATCAGCCTTTCGCTCGGTGCTTATCCGGTAGGCGCCATCAAGACAGGCTTGCTGCACTCGCAGGCAGTGATCGAGCTCGTGGCTGAGCTTTATGGCGGCTGGCGCAAGGACACCGCCGGCCAGCCCAAGCCGGCGCTCGTGGTCGATCCCGTGATGGTAGCCACGAGCGGCACAGCGTTGCTCGCGCCAGAGGCGGTCGCGGCTTACTGCGAGCGTCTTTTTCCCCTGGCCACTCTCGTCACTCCAAACCTGGACGAGGCGCGCGTCCTCCTCCCCGGCAGGGAGATCGGCGGTCCGGCGGCGATGCGCCTGGCCGGGCTGGAACTGAGCGCGCGTTTTGGCGCGGGCTTTCTGATGAAAGGCGGCCACTGCGGTGGCGAAGCGGCGGTCGACTGGCTTTGCCTGGCCGACGGTGCAACGCACGAGCTGCGTGCGCCCTTCACGCGGGGCGTGGCCACGCACGGGACCGGCTGCACGTACTCGGCCGCCGTCGCGGCGAGCCTGGCGCAGGGGCATGATCTAGCAGGAGCGGTGACACGGGCAAAAGCGTACGTGAGCCGCGCGGTGGCAGGTTTCTTCCGTTGGGAAACACCCGGCGCCAAGCGGATGGACGCGCTGAATCATTGGGCTGAATATTCGTTAAAAACGGTGGGAGGGGTCTCCGACCCGGTCCCTTGCTGTCTGGGGAAGCGTGCCGTGTGCTTGGCGGGTTCCATTGGCAGTGAGCCTGCCAGGCAAGACAGCGAGGGACCGGGGTCCGGAGACCCATCCTTTTGTCTGGCTGGCTTTACGCCAATGGTGCGCGCCAAACACACGGCGCGCTTACCAGACAATATGGGACCGGGTCGGGAGACCCATCCCTACCGGGGTTTACGGCACCGTCGATATGGCGGCGGGCAACGCCAAAGTCGACTCGCGCGGCGCGCTCCCGTTGGCCGCTCCATTCCCGTTGGCGTGTCCACCGGCCGGCCGCTTCTTCGCCAGGGCCTTGCGCGATTGCTGCGCCACCGTCTGGCCGCCGAAATGAATCCGAGCGGTATTCCGCGCCAGTTCGACAATTGGACCGGGAAAACGACGGGCCTCGTGCAAGGTCGCGTCCAGTGCCGCAATGAAGTAATCCACTTCCTTCTCGCCGATCATCAGCGGCGGCAAGATCTTGATCACATCCATGTGATGGCCGGCCACCTGCGTGAGCACGTGATGCTTGCTCAATAGCGGCACGACAACCAGTTGGGGAAAGAGCGATTCATCCAGCTTGTGCATCAGCCGCCAAGCTAGCTTGCCTTTCAGCTCCGGGGGTTCATGAAACTCGATGGCGATCATCAAGCCCTTGCCCCGCACCTCGGCGATGAACGAATGCTTCGCCTTGAGCGCGTTGAGTTTCTGCAGGAGCAGCGCGCCCATGCGCGCGGAGTTTTCCACCAGCTTCTCGTCCTCGAGCACGCTGAGCGTGGCGAGCGCGCACGTCATTGCCAAGTTGTTGCGGCCGAACGTGCTCGAATGCACCACGCAACGGTCCAACCGGCTAAAGACCCGCTGATAGATCCAGCGCCGCGTCACGATGGCACCGCACGGCACGTAGCCGCCGCTCAGCGTCTTGGCCATGGTCACGATGTCCGGCTCCAGGCCCCAATGCTCGAAGGCAAACCATTTGCCGGTGCGGCCCAGGCCCGTCTGCACCTCGTCGCAAATGAGCAGCGTGCCGTACTTTCGACAAAGCGCCTGCGCGCGCTGGTAGTAATCGTCGGTCGGGAAGTTGACGCCTTTGCCTTGCACCGGCTCGATGATAAAGGCGGCCACATCCTGCTGCCGGAGGGTGGCTTCGAGCGCGGCAAGGTCGCCCAGCGGCACGCGCTCGGTATCGGCCAGGAAAGGGCCAAATCCTTCCTGGAAAGTCTCGCTGCCCGTGATCGAAAGCGCGCCGTAGCTCAGCCCGTGGTAGCTGCCCTTGAGCGAAACGATGCGCGGACGTCCCGTGGCTGCCCGCGCGAATTTGAGCGCGCCTTCGACGGCTTCGGTCCCGGAATTGCAAAAGAACACGGCGTCCAAATGCGGCGGCGTCTTCTTGAGCAGCGCCTCGCCCAGGAGCCCGCTCAGGAGCGAGCAATCGAGCTGCACCATGTTCGGCAAGTCGAGGTCAAGCACGTCGCGGAGGGCTTTGGCGACGACGGGATGATTGCGCCCGATGTTGAAAACGCTGTAGCCGCTGAGGAAATCGAGGTAGGCCGTGCCCTGCGCGTCATAAAGATAGGCGCCTTGCGCCCGCACGTAGACGCGGTCGAAGCCAATGGTACGCTGCACCTGGACGAGCGTCGGGTTCAGGTGCTGGCTGTGCAGCTCGTAATTCTCGCCCATGCGGTCGGCGACGAGGGATTTCAGGTCGAAGGGCATATCGGGGCAAAGTCAGCGACGGAAGCGGGCGATGCAAGAAGCGCGCGGCAGGAAAGCTCACAGCCAGCCACCAGCGGAATCGGCGAAATGAAAATCAGACGGCTCCGGGTTGCCAGTGTGCTCGTCTGCTGATGGTTCCGTCGCTCTCAAGGCACCGAAGGGGGCGGCCCGCTGGCATCGACCTTGAGGGTATCGGAAGCCGCCGTCAAGCCCGGTGCCTCGGCGCTCAGCGTGATCGTGCCCGCTTGCCGCGGCGCCTGAACAATGACCTGTGCCAAGCCGTTGAAGAGGCTGCGTTCCGTACCGTGATCCGGCTCGAGACACTCCGGATCGCCGTTGCCGACGCCGCTGATCACGCCACCATCGACCTGGAACTTTATCTTGTTGTTGGCTGTCGGAACGACTCGGCCTTGAGCGTCGATGGTCTCGACGGTCACCAGGCTGACGTCTTCGCCGTCGCTGTGCAGCGTGGTGCGGTCGGGAATCAATTTCACTGCCACGGGTTCGCCCGTGGTCTCCACTTGATTCTCGATGATCTGCTTGCCCTGCGCATAGCCCTTGGCCGAGAGCGTCCCGGCAGCGTAAGGAACTTTCCAGGCCAGGTGACCGTTCTGGGGCATCTTTTGCCTGCCCTGGCTAATGCCGTTGAGGAAAAGTTCCACTTCGTCGCAGTTGCTAAAGCAGCGGACGTCGATGGGCTGGCCTTCCTTACCCGCCCAATTCCAATGCGGAAAGATATGCAGCACCGGCTTATCGCCCCACCAGGCTTGGTAGTAGTAGAAGTTATCTTTCGGGAAACCGCACGTGTCGACGATGCCATAGTTCGAGCTGATACAAGGCCACTCGTTTTCACCGCGGTAATCAAAGCCGGTCCACGCGAACCCACCGGATAACCAGGGCCGTTGGGCATAGAAGGTCCACCAGGCTTCCGCCGTGTCACGGCCGTGATACATGTTATTGGCGGCGTCATAAGCGCTCCGGTAGCCCGGCCCGGGAGGTTTACGCTCATAGATGCCACGCGTCGTCGTCGTGCTGGCTTGCTCGGACCCGATCTCGGGTTGCGTCGGATGTTCCCGATGATAGTCGTCCACGTCTTTGGTGATGTCGTAATTCCAACCACGAATGTCCGTGACACTATTGATCCCCGTGAACACATTGCCGACCGAGGCGGCATAGGTTACCAAACGGGTTGGGTCGTGCTGATGGACCAGGTTCTGCATGGTGCGCGCGACGCGCGCAGACATGGACGTATTCTGCTTGGGCTCTTCATTGCCGATCGACCAAAGAAAAACACTGGCATGATTGCGGTCGCGACGTACCTGATTGGTTAACTGCGCCAGGTTATCGGCCGAACTATCGAACGTCCGGCTTTCATCGAGCACCAGGATACCCAGGTGATCGCAGGCCTGGAGCAACTCTTCGGTGGGTTCGTTGTGGGTGGTGCGCAAGGCGTTGCTGCCCATTTCTTTCATCTCGGCCATCCGGAAATACTGCAACCGGTCAGGCAAAGCGGTACCCACTCCCGCATGGTCTTGATGGTTGCACGTGCCTTTGATGACGTACGGTTTGCCGTTCAGCAAAAATCCGCGGTCCGGATCGAAGGCCAGCGTACGAAGGCCAAACTCCGTTTCGGTTTGATCGACTACGGTACCGCCCGAACGGACGGTGGTGCGAAGCCGATAGAGCTGCGGCTGCTCCGGCGACCAGAGTGCGGGCGCGGCCACGCTGATGGTCTGTTGCGCTGCTGCCGGAGACCATGCCGCCAGCGCGACGGAAGCCTGGCTGCTTCCGACCACCTGGCCATCGGGAGCGAGGACCTCGTCGGTCACTTGCGCTGAAGACGGATCTCCTTGCTCGTTGAGCAACTTGGTTTCGACCGAGATTTCACAAGGTCCGGTGGGAATGTTGTTCGCGAAGTGAGTTTGGATAAATGTGCCGTCCGGCGCGACGGCTAAAGGACCGGTCTTGACCAGCCAAACATGCCGATAGATGCCGGCTCCCTCGTAGAACCACCCTTCGTACTGGGAGACATCCACCCGCACGGCGAGTACGTTCTTCCCGCCATAATTCGCTACATCGCTAATATTGTAGCGGAAGGAGTTATAACCTCTTTGCTGGCGGCCAACGAGGCAACCGTTGAGGTAAACGAGGCTATCGCGGTAAACGCCGCCAAACTCGAGCCAGAGCCGCTTTCCCTGATCCGCCTGCGGCAGCGTAAACGTGCGGCGATACCAAGCAACGTTGTTCTGGGGGAACCCAGGCCCGATTGGTTTATACCCGTGCCGATCCTGCGCTTTCTGGTCGCAAGGCAACGCCACTGCCCAATCATGGGGCAGAGTGACGCCGGCCCACCACCCGTCGTTATAAGCTGGGTCAGCCGGACCTTTGCTGATGCCTAGGTTAATCAGTTCCTCGCCCGTGCCCCAGACATCGCCGCCCAAGTGAAACTTCCAGTTGGTGTCCATCAACAACCGCTCACGCGGCGTTTCTTCGGCTAGAGCAGACTTAGAACAAACAAGCGCGCCGACAAACAGTACGGCCGCAACGAGCAAACAGGTAAAGCGATTTAGCATGCTTCGAAACTTGACTCCACTTTTTGTCAGTCATTCAACGGCGTGTGTCCGGGAAGCAGCCGCTCCGCACGGCACAAAAATCACCTTAACCGTCAATCGTCATTGGACGATCCATCGTCCGGCGGCGGCGTAACCTTGCTGTCGTCGTCGTCATCCGCTTTCTTCTTTTTCTTTTCCGGCTTCGCATCCTTGTAAATTTCCCGCATCACCTTGCCGATCAACGCCGCGGCGGTCGGACCGTGCACTGATTTGTCCCCGGCGTCGCCTTCAGCCAGGGCGGCAAAGGCGTATTTCGGCTTGTCCATCGGCGCGAATCCGACAAACCACGCCGCCGTGCGCGACTTCGCCTTGTTCTGATTACCCGCGCCCCATTGGGCCGTGCCGGTCTTGCCGCAGACGTCCACGTTCGACACGCGGGCTTGGCCGCCCGTACCATGATCGACCACCGCCGCCATCCCCTTCTTGACCGTCGCCAGCACATCCGGCGTGATCCCAACGTCGCTGCGGTCGCGCACCTGGTAGGCCGACTCGACCTGGTCATCCAGCGATTGCACCTGCATGACCAACCGCGTCTGGTGCAGCGTGCCGCCATCGGCCACCGTGGCCATCGCTTGCGCCAGTTGGATCGGCGTGACTTCCAGGTCGCCCTGGCCGATGGACAAGTTAGCGGTATCGCCTTCGTGGAACTTGCGGTGGTGCACACGCTCCATGTAGTCGTTGTCTGGCACGAGACCCGGGTCCTCGTCGCGCAACGGCAGGCCGGTTTTGCGCCCCAGGCCGAAACGGCGCGCGTAATCGGTGATCTTGTCCGGCCCGGTCTTGATGCCGACCTGATAGAACCAGGTGTCGCAACTCAGCGCGAGGGCTTGGACGAAGTTGAGGTCGCCCATGTCGGTCTTCTTCCAATTGTGGAAAAGGATGTCGCCGATGTACATGCTCGGCGGACCGGTAAATTCATCGTCCTTGCTGATCGTCTTGGTGTTGAGTGCCGCGGTGCCGACGATGATCTTGAAGGTCGAGCCGGCCGGATAGTTCGCTCGAAAGGCGCGCGGGATGAGCGGGTTGGCCGGATCGTTGTTGAGTTTATTGAAGTCAGCGTCGGAGATGGACGGCACAAACTCGTTCGGATCAAAGGATGGCCAGGAAGCCATCGCCAGGATGTCGCCCGTTGCCGGATCCATCAGCACGATCGCGCCGCGATGCCCATCCTTGGCCAGGGTCTGCTCGCACAGCTTCTGTAGGTTTAGATCCAGCGTGGTAACGACGTTGTTGCCCGGGATGGGTGGAGAAACGATGCGCTCGCTTGTTTTATCGCCCTTGCCGTCAAAGGTCATATTCAGCACGCCGGGTTTGCCCGTGAGCTGTTCGTTGAAGGTCTTTTCCAGGCCTTCGCGGCCTTCCAGGTCGGGCCAGAGCGCCTCGTTCGGCTGCAACGGTCCATGCGCTTGCCCGCCAGTCTTGCCGCTATACCCGATGATATGGGCGGCCAGCGGACCGTTCGGGTAAAAGCGCAGATAAACAGGACGCAAGGTCAGCGCCCCGCCGAGCTTGGTACGCACGGACTCGACTTCCTCCGGGGTCAAATAGGTGGCGATGTCCATCGGCAGCATGCGCCGGTTGTGATAATGGTCGAGCACGTCCGAGGTGGTAATTTCCATCGACCGGTGCAAGGCGTTTTGCGCGGCCACGAGCTGCTGCTTGACGAACGCGACCACTTGCGAGTCGTTCATCTCCTCGCCCGGTGGGAAGTTCAGATCGAGATGATAGCCGAGCCTGGATTGCGCCAGCGGCAGGCCGTTGCGGTCGGTGATTTGGCCGCGCGGCGCCGGAATGGCAAAGTACAGCGTGCGCGCGTCCGGCCGGGTTTCCCAGGTCGGCTCGATGGTCTCGGGCAGGTGAGCGGGTTCGTTCGAAATGGTGCGCAGGCCCGGATTTGGGTTGGCCGAGGCGGCACTCTGAGCCCAAACCGAAACGGGAAAGGCGAGAGCGCAAAGCACCGGCCAGACGATGAGAATTGAGAGACGCATCCCAGGTGAAGCTAGCCGCAAAAGCGGGCGGCGCGAACCCGAAAATCTGTCTGCCGCTGGAGCAAGAAAGTTCGCGCCCCCGGGGGGAGGTCGGGCATCTTGCCCGAGACGTTCGGCTTTGGACAGGACGCGCCCTGGGCGCAGGCTAAAGAGCAGACCCGGCCGGCACGCTCAGCTCATCGTTCGGCAGCCCGATCCGGACGAGCGGCGCCGCCTGGAGATTCCGCCAGCGCGGCCACAGAAAACCCGTCACCTTGAACCACTCGCGGTAAGCCGGGCTGTGCGCGCAGAGCAATCCTTCCTCCAAACGCGCCCGCCAGATCATCATGCCCAGCATCGCCACTACCAGCACCAGCATGCGCAGGCTGCAGGCGGTCAGCAATAAGCCGCTGAAATAGAAGACATAGCCGAGGTAGATCGGATGGCGCACGAAGCGATACGGGCCGCCGATCACGATTTCACGGACCGAGACAACGATCCCGATGGACCGGCCGAGCCACAGTATCGAACCCAGAGAGATGGCCGCGCCGAAGACGGAGGAGACCAGCCCAATCGTGGCGAGAAACGGCCCCCAGCTCGCGGGCGTCAGCGGCCTCGTCATCCACGCGGGCGCGGAGGAGTATTGGTTGAAAACGATGTACGAAAAAGTCGCCGCCAAGGGGATGATGATTTCCTTGGCCCGGGTGGGCACAGGAGCCGGTTTACGGCTGATGAGGAGCAAAATGCCCGAGACGAAGTTAGACGCCGCCAGTAGGCCGTAACGGGCGTAATCCTTGAAGTGAACGCCCGCGTAAAGGCCGGCGTCGCGCGCCAGCAAACTGGGCGGCATCAGGGCCTTCGAATGCGCAACCAACTCCATCAGTTGGATCGTCGAAACGTATTCGTAAGCCAGGAAGAGCAGGATAGCCGAAAGAAGCCATCGTTCCGCGAACAAAACGAAGCGAACGATGAGGGGAGAAAGAAAGGTTTGGGACATGGCGTTCGATCGATCCGGCGTTCCACAAAGCAGGATATCTGCCAGCCCGGCCCATGGCTCGCGCGGTCTCGCCTGCTACCAGGTTTGTCCAGCCAGACCCGGGGACCATGCGGCCGGGTCTCACGCTAAAAAAAAGCCGCTTTACTCGTCCGCCCTTGGTACGGGCGCTGCTGAAGCAAGGCCCGCTGCACGTCAAAGCTCCAACCACTGCTCTGCACCACGATAGAACTCATTATGAAGAATCATAACCACTACCGTCATGCCGGTTTCACCCTCGTCGAAATTATGATCGTCGTTGCGATCATTGCCTTGCTGGCCGCCATCGCCGTCCCCGGCTTTCTGCGTGCCCGCAAACGCTCCCAGGCCACAGCCATCCTCAATGACGCTCGCGTTATTGGCGGCGCCGTCGACCAATACTCGATCGAAAACAATATGCCGGGCTCCGCCACGTTTACTTCGAGCCAGTTAAAGGACTTCTTCAAGCCGGCTTCGCGTCAATACACCCAGGCAGCCGCCGGTACTGTCTTCACCGACATCCTCGGCAACAACTACAGCTATCAGACGTTCGATGCCAGTGTCGTCGTCAATAGCAGCACGACCACCAATTTCACCGACGTCATCGACAATGCCTCCTCTTTTTGGGGCGCTTATCAATAG
>CAXUFU010000018.1:0-14426 GCA_964250275.1 uncultured Chthoniobacterales bacterium
GGCAAGCCGGGCGGCCCGGCGTTGGAGACGGAGTCGGTGGGTGTCGCGGTCGTCGACCCCGTGCTGCCGCGCGTGCTGGTGCTGGAGAGCTCCCCGCACTTCGATACCGCCGACCTGCGGCGGTGGTTCGCCCGGGCTGGAGGCCAGTTTTTGGCCCGCACGTTGGTTGGCCAGGATCGCTACCGCTTCGCTTCGGCCGCCGCAGCACCCGCCGCCGAGTTTTCCGCGGTCGACGCGCGCCTTTTGGATGGGATCGACCTGGTGCTGGCCGATCCTCCGGCCCTGGCGGCGTTGAGCCCAGCGGAGCGCCTGGCTCTACTGGCCGCCGTGAGCGACACCGGTCTGGGTCTTCTCGCGCTCGGAGACGGCATGATGCCTCCGCCAGCTCCCGACCTCCCACTGTTCCCGTGGCGATTGGCCCCCGAGCCCGACGCCGCGCCAGAGGACGGCGAGCAGCTCGAGCGCCCGCTTTGGATCGGGCAAAGCAATCCAATCGGGACGCCGATTCCCACCGCACCGGTCTTGCTGGAGCCGCAACCCGGGCAATCCGCGTTGATCCGGGACGGCCAGGGCCGCACGCTGGCCGCGACGCTCCGGCGCGGCCGCGGGCAACTCGCGCTGACGCTCCTGCACGATTCCGGCCGCTGGCTGCGCGGAAACGATGCGGTCGCGTTCGGCGAGTACTGGTCGTTTTTGTTCTCCCGGTTGGCGCGGCCGCTGGATGGTGTCGCCGGCCCCGGTTTTTGGGCGGTGGGTGCCAGCGGCCCTATCTTCGCCGGCCAGCCGATGACGCTGGTCTGGTCCGGCCCGGCACCGGCCAATGCGGCAGCGCAGGTGACGGCCTGGTCGGGTTCGGCCCAGGACAACGCTACGCTGGCCCTGGCTCGCGATCCCGCGGAACCAAGCCGGTGGCGGGGGACTTTCTGGCCAAGGCAAGCGGGCTGGTACAGGGTCTCCACAAACGGCGCGCCAGGGTTCGATTTTTTCGTCGATGGAGAGAGCAGTTGGGCGGGGGTCGCTGCCGAGCGCCGCCGGCTGGCGACGGCGCGTTTCGCGCAGGAATCTGTCACGGTAGCGCCCGCTTTTCCTCGTCCCGCGGCAAAGGGCAACACCGCGATTCCAGCTGTCTGCTGCTTTTTGCTCTTCCTGGCGGGAGCAGGTTTTCTTTGGGCTGAACGGCGATTGTCCGCGGTCGCCGGGGCGTAGCGGCTTAGAGGACTTCTCCGGACAGACAGCGAAGCTGCCGCTCCTACCTTGTTTTGGAGGCGGCTTCGGCGGTTTGTGAGACGCGCAAAATGGCGGCTGCGAAATGAGCCGCGTCGGCCGCGCCCTCTGGGCCGATCCCAAAGGCCGCGACCGGGATGCCGGCGGGCATTTGGACGATCGACAGGAGTGAATCCAGGCCAGCCAACGCCTGGGAGCGAATGGGGACACCGAGCACGGGGAGCGGCGTCAGGGCCGCGGCCAGGCCCGGAAGATGCGCCGCGCCGCCCGCGCCGGCGATGAGACAGCGCAGCCCGCGCGGGGCGGCGCTACCCGCGTACTCCACGAGGAGATGCGGGGTGCGATGCGCGCTCACCACCCGCGTCTCGAAGGCGATGCCGAGTTGGGTGAGCACCGCCGCGGCCTCGCGCATCGTCGGCCAATCCGAGGTGCTGCCCATGATGATGCCAACGACGGGCAGCGCAGCCGGGGAGGAGGTGCTCATGCGAAGTTTGGTAGCGTCTTTTTTATGACTGTAGCGGCGGTCTACGACCGTCGGAATCCGGGGCGAGGTTCAGCGCCTTCAACCGTCATAGACCGCCGCTACAGAAGAAAATAGACCGCCGCTACTGAAGAACAAAGACCGGAGCGACAGAAGATAACAAGCTGGCAATTCAATTCTCGGGCAGCTATTTTCCGGCAACCGGTCATCCGCTTTCAACCGCTCGCCCATGTTTACCCTGCCAAGCGCTCTCTCTTCCACTTCACCCCTGCTTGCCGTGGTCAAGCGGCAACATGAATTCACGGTGCACTTCGGCTGGTCCGTCCAGCCCGTCGTGGCGCTCATCGCCGGCATTCTCATCCTCATCGTGCCGCGGTTGCTGAACTTCGTGGTCGCGGCGTACCTCATCATCGTCGGCTTGATCGGCATCTTCGGCTTTCGCTGGTAATGGCTACTTCACAAACACCTCCGGCCGCTGTCCGGCTGCTCCTGGCCGACGTTGACGGGACGCTCGTCACCAAGGAGAAAATCCTGACCGACCGCGCTTGCGCCGCGGTCAAACAATTGCACGAGGCCGGCATCGCCTTTGCCATCACCAGCGGGCGGCCGCCCAAAGGGATGCAGATGCTGATCGAGCCGCTGGCCATCACCACGCCCATCGCCGCGTTCAATGGGGGGCTCTTCGTCAAACCGGACCTGTCCATCATCTCGCAGCACGTGCTGGGGCACGAAGTTGTCGAACCGGTGATCAAGGTGATCGAGGAGCACCAGTTGGCGGCCTGGATCTACCGGGGCACGGACTGGTTCGTCCATGAGGCCCACGGCGCCCACGTGGATCGCGAGGAGTGGACGGTCAAATTCCCACCGGTCATCGTGCCGAGCTATGCCGGCATGATGGATGACGTCGCGAAGGTGGTCGGCGTGAGCGACGACCT
Source organism: uncultured Chthoniobacterales bacterium (assembly GCA_964250275.1). Taxonomy (GTDB): domain Bacteria; phylum Verrucomicrobiota; class Verrucomicrobiia; order Chthoniobacterales; family SZAS-18; genus CAXUFU01. Next base: position 2,641 of record CAXUFU010000018.1, read on the forward strand.
GGATGCCGTGGCGCGGTGCGAGAAAGCGGTGCAGGAAACATTCGGCCAGAAGGTCTCGGCGTCGCGTTCGCAGCCCTATTATCTGGACGTGACGCACCCGGACGCCAACAAAGGGGGCGTGGTCAGCACGCTGGCCAAGATGCTCGGGCTGGCTGAAGCCGAGATCGCCACCATCGGCGATATGCCCAACGACATTTCCATGTTCAAACGGAGCGGACTTTCCATCGCCATGGGCCAGGCTTCGGATGAAGTCAAACAAGCGGCCCATGAGGTAACGGATTCGTATGCAGACGAGGGGTTCGCCAAAGGCGTGGAACGTTTTATTCTCAAGCGCGCAGGGTAGCTCCGCCGCGTACCAGGAGGTGACATTATGCAACAGACCAACCGCGTAAAAGAAATCCTTTCCTGGTACGGCAGCGACAACCCGGGCACGCTGACCAATCTCGCCCGGATCATGAATCATGGCCGGCTCGGTGGGACAGGCAAGTTCCTGATCCTGCCCGTCGACCAGGGCTTTGAGCACGGACCCGCCCGTTCCTTTGGCTCCAACCCGCCGGCGTACGATCCGCGTTATCATTTTCAACTGGCCATCGATGCCGGCTGTAACGCGTACGCGGCGCCGCTGGGCTTCCTCGAAGCCGGGGCGCGCGACTTTGCCGGCGACCTGCCGCTGATCCTCAAAGTCAACGATCACGATCTCGTTCACGGCGATGACAAGGATCCCGACCAGGCCCTGACCGGCAGTGTGGCGGATGCGTTGCGCTTGGGTGCGGCGGCGATCGGCTTTACGATTTATCCCGGCAGCGAACACGCGCAAAAGATGTACGGGCAGATTCGCGCCTATGCCGAGGAGGCCAAGCGCAACGGCCTGGCGGTGGTGATCTGGAGCTATCCGCGCGGCACAGGCCTAAGCAAGGAAGGGGAGACTTCCATCGATATCTGCGGGTACGCGGCGCACATTGCCGCCCAGCTCGGCGCGCATATCATCAAGGTCAAGCTGCCGAGCGACCATCTGGAGCAGGAGGCGGCGAAGAAAGTGTATCTCGAGCAACGCATCCCCATCGGCACCATCGCCGAGCGCGTGCGGCACGTGGTGCAATGCACGTTCGCCGGCCGGCGCATTGTGATTTTCTCCGGCGGTGCGGCCGAGAGTGACGCCACGTTGCTCGAGCAGGTGCGCGGCATTCAGGAGGGTGGGGGATTCGGCTCGATCATCGGCCGCAACAGTTTTACGCGGAAAAAGGAAGAAGCCCTCAAGCTGCTCGGCGAGATCATCGACATCTACAGCGGGCGCTGAAGCTTCAGCCTTTAGGGCGACCGCTTCGGTTGCCGGAATGTCCGGCTGTAGGGCGACCCCCCGGTTGCCGAAACGTCCAACTATGGTTGCCGGAAGGTCCGGCTGTAGGGCGACCGCTTCGGTTGCCGGAACGTCCGCCACAGACATCGGTTGCCTTGCCCAAAAACCTGGCTGCACGGTTTACCCCGCAGCCAGCAACCGGAACATTTCTTCCAGCCGGATACCGAGCACCTCACGGTAAATGTCCGCGTGGCGCTCCAGCAGTTCCAGGGTCCGGTCGCGGAACGATCTCCCGCGCGAGTCATAGCCCCGGGTGACAATCGAACCAAACGTTGCATGCAGCATCTGCCGCCCGACTCGGTCGTCCAGGTACAGCCGTTCCGCCTCGGCGGCGTCAAAACCCGGCAGCGCGCGCACTTCCCCGGGCGTGGTCGAAATACCCGCGCCGATGCTGTCCACCTGGAAAAACTCCCGCGCCCAGTGGACGATCTCTGCGAATAGTTCCGGCTCGACCCGCGCCACCACGCGCAACGCGGCCAAAAAGCTCAAGCCGGAAGTCTTGAGGTGCACCGCGTCACCGCAACAGCGGCTGATGAGCGGATAGATCGCCGCTTTATCAGAGGCTTCGTGGAAGCTGAGCTTGTGCGGACCGCAAAACTCCGCCACCGCGGCATGTTCGCGCAGCCGCTTTTCGAACTGCGCCAGATCTCCTTCGTAGTCGCCCGCCGGCTCGAGGCCGAAATGCAGGCCGGCACTGACCATGCGCACGCCGCGCGCCTCGAGTTCCAGGCCGACGAAAAGATGCTCGAGCGGTGTAGTGGCCGGTCCGTTGCGCCCAAACATCACTTCGAGTTCATAGGCGCGGCCATGGCAGGCCCGCGCCGCGGTTTCCGCCATCCGCGCGCAGTGGCGAATGGCCGCCCCGTATTTTGCCGCCGCGCGCTGCAGCGGGTCGAGGGTCAATTGCAAGCGCTGGTTGCCGGGCAGATCAATGGTTCGATTCAGGTACGGCTCAAACCAGTCGTCCGGCAGATCGCCATCGGCCATGAGCCGGTCGAGCATCGCCACGACCTCTGCTGGCGCCATGTCGTCGGCCCCGCTGGCGATCCATTCACTGGGATCCACGGTGAAATACGAGAAACCCGCGGCAGCGGCATTTTCGACTTCCTGCGGCGTGCGCAGTTGGTCGGCATCCGCGCCCCAGGGCGGCCGGAAGCGGGCGTGATCCACGCCGCGCATAGCCGCGGTGATGACTTGTTGGATGGTTCGCCCGGCGTTCGCCAGTTCGAGGCCGGACTGCTGGGCAAAAACGGGCGCAAACTCCGGGTGCGCACTTGCGACCGTGACGTGGATATCGGCCGCCGCGCCGAGCCGGTCTCCGAACCCGAAGGTTTTGCGCACGCCCAGGACCTGCGCTTTGGGTTTGCTGCCGTAGCCGCCGGGCAGGCTGGAACGTTTGACGCGGGGCGGGACGATGATCCGGGTGGTGTATCGCACGATGGGGGAAGGATTTGCCGCGCGCGAGATGTGCCGCTGGCGGAAGGGGGAGTAATACGAACATAGGTCCGGCAGGCAGGGAAGCGCAAACTGCGGCGGGGCGCCGCATTCTGCACCGAATCCGTTCGCGCCCCTTGCTTGCGCCCGCGCCGCGGAGTTAACTAGCGACATGTTTGCTCCTGGCCAGAAGGTAGCCTGTATCGACGATAAATTTCCGGTGGGCATCGAGAAGCTCTACACCGCCTTGCCAAAGCAGGACGTGATTTACACGGTGCGCGATCTCCTTCCCGGCGTCAGCTTGCAGAACACTGAAGGCGAGACGGCAATTTATCTGGTTGAGCTGGTCAACCCGGCGAATCGGCACGGGGTCGAGTACGGCTTCAATGCCGAACGTTTTGCTCCGCTGACGACCGTGGACGATGAGGCAGAGGAGTACGTCGAGGAAGAAGCCTATGCCGCCGAACCCTTGCCGGCATGATTTTCGCCGTCGCTGGTGGTCGTACAAGGTCGGGTCATCGAGGCGGCCATGATGCTCGAGTTTGATTTCTCCACGGTCTCGACGCATCAGCGGTACAACTTGCTGATCGGGCTGGTGGCACCCCGGCCGATCGCTCTCGTCACGAGCCTGGATGCCGCCGGGCACCTGAACGCGGCTCCCTTTAGCGCGTTTAACTACGTCGGGACCGATCCGGCGTTGGTGGTTTTGGGCATCGGCAGCCGGCCTGACTCGGTCAACGCCCGCTCCGGCTTGCCGGTCCCCAAAGACAGCGTGCAAAACATTCGCCGGGGCGGGGAGTTCGTCATCAACGTGGTCAGCGAGGAGATTGCCGAGGCGATGAACGTGTGCGCGATCGATTTTCCGGCGGGCGTCAACGAACTCGAACAAGCCAAACTGACGACGGCACCGTGCCGCCAGGTGGCGGTGCCGAGGATCGCGGAAGCGCCGGCTTGCCTGGAGTGCAGGGAAGTCGCGACGCTGGAGATCGGCCGTTCGCGCGTGGTGATCGGCGAGGTGCTCTGCGCGCAAGTGCGAGAGGAGTTGATCGATCCGGCCGGCCCGTACGTGCGCGCGGATCAGCTCCACGCGATCGGGCGTATGAACGGGCTAGGCAATTACGTTCGGACGCGTGACGCGTTCTTTCATATTCCGCGGATCCCGTACAAGGATTGGCATCCGACGTAAATAATGGTAGGGATGGCTTTCCTGAGCCGGTCCCTGACTGTCCGGCAGGCGTTTTGAGGTGACGGGGTGCGCCAAGCAGACGCACGTTCCCCAGACAGCAAGGGACCGGGTCGGAGACCCATCCCTACCTTTCTTACGATTGCGCGGGGCGCGAACGCGGCTCGCGGTCTTTCACCGTCGCTGTCGAGGGAGCGGTCACAAAGGGGCCGCCGTCGAGGGGCGCGGTATTCGTAAAGGCCACGTCCGGCATCTCGCTGGGCTTGCCTTCCAGCGGAAAATCCTTGCGCAAGGGATGGAAAGGATAGCCTTCCCACATCAGGATCCGGCGCAGATCCGGGTGGCCGGCGAAACGGATGCCCATCATGTCGTAAATCTCCCGCTCATGCCAATCCGCCGTGGGCCATAGGTCGCTCACGGTCGGGGCCGCTGCGATGTCGTCCTCGCTGATCGCCGTCTTGAGCCGGAGATGGAGTCCGTCCGCCATCGAGTACAACTCGTAGACGAGCTCGAAGCGGGGTTCGGCGCCGAAATTATCCACGCTGCTGATGTCGAGCAGGAAGTCGAAGCCGAGCTTCTCCCGGCAAAACTGTGCGGTCTCCTTGAGGGCCGCCACCGGCAGCACGTAGGTCAATTCCCCACGAAACTCGGTCTTCAGGAGGATCGACTTCCCGCACTTCTCTTCGATCCGGGTGCCGGCGTCAGTCAGCGTCATGGGTCTTTGGAAAGGCTTGCGCTGCTTTAGTTCTGCGAGCTCATGAGGTCGCGCTTCTGCGCCAAAAACGAGTGTTCCCCTTGGATCTTGGCCTGCAAGCGCATCAACCCTTCCAGCAGCGCCTCCGGGCGGGGCGGGCACCCCGAAACATAAACGTCCACCGGGATGATGTGGTCGACCCCTTGCAAAACCGAGTACGAGCGATACATGCCGCCGCTGGAAGCGCAGGCGCCCATGGCGATCACCCACTTCGGCTCCGGCATCTGCTCGTAAATGCGCCGGACGGCCAGAGCCATCTTGTACGTCACCGTCCCGGCCACGATCATGACGTCACTCTGGCGCGGCGAAAAGCGCATGACCTCGGCGCCAAAGCGCGCGATGTCGAACCGCGCGCTCGCCGCCGCCATCAGCTCGATGGCGCAGCAGGCCAGGCCCATCGGCATCGGCCAGAGGGAGTTCTTGCGCATCCAGTTCATGGCAGCGTCCATGGTCGTGAAGATGACGTTTCCTTCGACTTTCGAGTCGTACGCAACGGGTTGGAGCATGGCCATGGACGCGACTATAAGGGTGCCGGTTCGCTTCTCAAGCGCAAGATGACCGCCGGCGAGCAACCTTTTTCGCCGGGGATGAATTTTCGGCGTGCATCTTGAGAAAAGGTCGTCACACTCAGCTCCGTCTCGTTCGCCCCCATGAACCAGTCTGGCTCGCCACTACCCGCCGCGCGTAGACCTTCTGCCTTCACGCTGATCGAACTGCTGGTGGTCATTACCATCATCGGGGTCCTGGCCGCCATCTTGCTGCCGGTGGTTGGCAGCGTCACGAAGAAGTCGCATGAGACTTTGACGCTCAGTAATATGCGGCAGTTCGGCCTGGCCGCGCTGCTTTACGCCAATGATAACAACAACCGGCTGCCGAACCGGGCGGTGGCGCAGGGCGGCCAGACGGTAAACAAATGGCCGGCTCTCTTTCACCAGTATATCCCGGATCTGCGGGCCTATACCTCGCCCGTACCACCCGTAAACGGCAAGAGCTACACCGTAACCAACCCCAACCTTTTGCTGAGCAACGATATCAACTACACCAGCTATATCATCAATGGCTATAACGACCTCGGGGCGTTTGCCGATGCTACCATTTATCCGCAGCTCAGCAGCATTCCGCAGCCCAGCCAGACCATCCTGTTCGGCATCCCTTATCCCATGGCGAACAATTTCTACATGGATTTTGTGGAAGGCGGCGGCAATAACAACGACGTGCTCAATCGCGGGGCGTTCGGGACGACCTCCGTCTGGGTGTTTACCGACGGCTCCTCCCGCGTCCTGACCTACAACGCCAAAGAGAACATGAAGGCCGCGCCGGTTTCTGCCGGCGACTACACAGACTGGTTGTGGTTGATCAACAAGGCGGACGCGAGCATCATCCAATAAAGGCGCTGCGCTATGTTCGGGCTGTAGCGGCGGTCTAGGACCGTCGAAGATTTGCCACCTAGCTTAGCGCCGCCGCCGCTCGCGCAACACCGCGACGCGGCACCCCGATGAACCGCCGGACATGAAAGTACGGGTCGGCGTCATCTCGGACACGCACGGGTTGCTGCGGCCGGAAGCGTTGCAAGCGCTGGCAGGCTGCAATCAGATCGTCCACGCGGGCGATACCGGCGCGGCCGGAATCCTGGAGCAATTGTGCGGCATCGCTCCGGTTAGCGCCGTCCTCGGCAATGTCGACCGGGGCGCGTGGGCGGAGGCCTTGCCCGCCGCCGAGTGGGTGTCCGCCGGGGAAGCGTCGCTCTACGTGGTGCACGACGTGCACGATCTGGACCTGGACCCGGCCGCGGCGGGCTTGCAGGCAGTCATCAGCGGGCATTCGCATCAACCTTCCATCCGTCACGAGCGTGGCGTGCTGTACCTCAATCCGGGCAGCGCCGGCCCGCGGCGTTTCCGTTTGCCGGTGACGCTGGCCCTCCTGGAAATCTCCGGCCGCGAGATCACGCCTAGCCTGGTGACGTTGCTCGGGGCTTCGGGTTGACGGGCCGGACGATGCATCGTCCATTGGGCGTCTATGCGAATCGTTGTGGCTTATTCCGGCGGGTTGGATACGTCGATTATCCTGAGCTGGCTCAAGGAGACTTATCACGCGGAAATCATCGCCTTCTGCGCCGATGTGGGTCAGCAGGAAGAGCTCGATGGTTTGGAACCCAAGGCGCTGGCGACCGGGGCCTCCTCTTGCCTGGTCGAAGACTTGCGCGACGAGTTCGCCCGGGACTTTATCTTTCCGATCATCCAGGCCGGGGCAATCTACGAGGGGCAATATTATCTGGGCACCAGCATCGCCCGGCCTCTGATCGCCAAGCGCATGGTCCAGATCGCGCAGGTGGAAGGCGCCAGAGCGGTCGCGCACGGCGCCACGGGCAAGGGCAACGATCAAGTCCGTTTCGAGTTGGCCGCGGCCGCGCTGGCGCCGGAGATCGAGGTCATCGCGCCCTGGCGGCAGGAGCGTTTCCGTAAGCAATTCCCCGGCCGGGCGGAAATGATCGCTTTTGCGGAACAACATGAAATCCCGGTCACCGCGAGCGCGAAGAAGCCGTACTCGATGGACCGCAATCTCCTGCACATCTCCTTCGAGAGCGGCATTCTGGAAGATCCCTGGTACGACGCCAGCGCGCCCGCGGCCGCCGATATGTACAAGCTGAGCGTCTCGCCAGAGGCCGCGCCTGACCAGCCCGAGTATGTCCAACTGCGCTTCGCGGCGGGTGATTGCGTCGGGGTGCAGGCGGAAGGTGCGGCCGATTACGAGAAGATGTCTCCTTTGGAGGTGATGGAGACGTTAAATCGGTTGGGCGGCAAGCACGGCATCGGCCGGGTGGACATGGTGGAAAACCGGTTCGTGGGGATGAAGAGCCGCGGCATCTACGAGACGCCGGGCGGCGCTATTTTGCACTTCGCGCATCGCCAGATGGAGTCGCTGACCATGGACCGCGAGGTGATGCATTTGCGCGATTCGCTGATCCCGCGCTACAGCACGTTGGTCTACAACGGGTTCTGGTTCGCGCCGGAGCGGCTCGCTTTGCAGGCGCTAGTGACTGAGAGCCAGCAGAATGTCACCGGCGAGGTGCGCCTCAAGCTCTACAAGGGCAACATCATCGCGGCGGGTCGCCAGAGCCCGGTGAGTTTGTATAACCCGCACATGGCAACGATGGAGGCCGACCCGACCCAGGCGTACAATCAATCGGACGCGAGCGGGTTTATTGCGTTGAACGCGCTCCGGCTGAAGGTCGAGGCGCGGGTGCAAGGCCGGTGAGTTGACCTAAAGGCAGGGATGGGTCTCCGACCCGGTCCCTTGCTGTCTGGCAGGTTCTCACTTCATCGGGCCGCGCCATGCGAGCAGGACGCTCGGCAGACAATCAGGGACCGGGTCGGAGACCATCCCTGCCTTTGGCTTTGGAGTCGCTGCGCGACGGAAATCCTTAAGGCGCTGGCGAGCTGGCCGCCAGTTCCGCTTTCTCAGGGAAGTCCAACTGGGGCAACTTGGTGGCAGGCAGACAGTTGACGCTGACCTTGGTCGAGTCGCCAAAGACGGCTAACACGGTGGTGAAGTTTTTGGCCTGGAGCTCTTCCGGGATGGCGAAATAAACGTCGGTAGTTTTGGTGCGCAGTAAGGTCGTCGGCAAGCCTGCTTCCCCCAGCCCCTTGGCGGTCACAGTCCAGATCTTATTTGGCCGGTCAAAGGACCCGACGAGTTTATCATCCTTATCGTAGAAGTACGTCTTAACGAAGATCCCGGACGAAGGGGTATCCGCGTCGACACGCAAGGTGACCAGCATGCGTTTGGGCAAGTCTTTGCGCCACATGTTGCCGACGTAAATCAGGTCATTCGACCAATACGGCCGCAGGCTGACGATCTTGTATGGATCCGCCGCGAAGCCGGCGTTAGCGCAAAGCAGCCACAGAAGCGCGGCGACACCCTGCATTCGGAACCAGAGAGAGGTTTTCATGGTCGGAAAAACACGACACAACGTCCGGGCTAGCTCGTCGCAAACGTTGCGTGCATCCCCCACCATCCAACTCCCGAAGGTCCTGGCCAGGCAAGCTCAAAATAGGATGAACTTCCGGGGCCATCAGGCGAGGGCGGAATCGGGTTTGAGCCGGACTGTCAGTAACTGCCGATCATCGAGTCCTTGAACCATCTCATAGTTGGAGTAGAGAGCCGTGGCCGCGACATTAGTTCTTGTTAGGCTGGCGAAGCGCTAGGCAAAACCAAGCCGTCCCTGACTGTCTGGCGAGCGCATCGTGGATCGGCTCGCGCCCAAACAAGTTCTGCGCTCCCGGACAACATGGGACGGCTCGGAGAGCCAGGCCCTACCTTTTTAATGTCGGCAGCTTTCGCTGCCCATCCACATCACACGCCGATCATTCATGCCTCACCGCGGTGGCCGCAAGGTCCGGCTCGTTTTCCGGCAGCGAGCCAAAGGTTGGGGGCGACTCTTGCAGGGCCTGCACGCGGACTCGGCGGTAGGATTCGGCCTCAACGGACGTCAGCAGGCGTGGAACCGCGTCAGCGTTCTCACCCTGCGGCTCGCTAGCCCAGCCGTCTCTCACTTGGGGACCATCCCGATGCTTTTCCAGCGAAGCTGCCGCTTGTAAGTCAAGCTGGAGCTAATACCGCGGGATCGTGGCGTCGATCTCCGCGGACCATCTGTCGATGCCGCCGGCAATACTGCGGGCTTTGGTGTAGCCAAGCGAACGCAAATACTCGGTCGCGCGCAAGGAGCGCATCCCGTGATGGCAATACAGCAGAATCTCCGCGTCTTTGTCCGGCAGTTTGGTCGCAGCTTCGGCCGGGAGCACTTGGAGCGGAATCAGTTGCGCACCGGGCAGATGGCAGACGGCATACTCCTCCGGGTCCCGCACGTCGACCAAGCGCAACTCCGTCCCTTTTTCCGCGAGCAACCGTTGCGTTTCCTGGCCGCTGATCTCCAGCGGGAGCGCGGAATCCATCGCCATACGCAAAGAGAAAACCCGGACTTAGTTGCTAATCGACACCGGGGTGCCCATCGGCGTGTTGTAAAAGAAATTTTCCGCCATGAACTCCGGCATGCGAATGCAGCCGTGGCTGGCCGGCACCCCGGGCAGGTAGCCGGCATGCAGACCGACACCATTAGTCACGCGCAGAAAATACGGCATGCGCGAACCGAGGAACACCGTCCCTGGCGGCTTCGGGTCGACGCCGTTCTCGACGTTTTCCTTGACCACTTGCGTCTGGTTGTTCGCGTCGACGTAATCGCCATACATGCTGGAACGATGATCCTTGTCCTTTTGCAGGACGTGGAAGTCGCCGGTGGGCGTGTTGTGCCCTTCTTTGCCGGTGGAAACTTGCGAGACACCCACGAGTTGATCGCCCTTGTAAAAGTAAGCCCGCTGCTCACCCAAACGCACCTCGATGTGCGGATTGCCCGGGACGCCATCGCCATCCCAGAAAGATACGGAGTCATTGGGTTGAGTGTGCTGGTTGTAAGCGGTATTGACGCTGTTGCCGCCCAGCCCGGACATGTACTCGGTGCGACCGCCGGCAAAGCGCGGGTCATCACCGCCGCAGCCGGCGAGGGCGCAAGCGAGCACAACCACGGCGACGATGCGCAAAAAAGGGAGCGACGGCATAAGGAGGAGAGGAGGGGCCTGGAAAAGTGTTGCTACTAATACGGACGGCAGTGCTTCCGTCAACAACTCAATTGCGCCGGCGAGCGGGTCTGCTATGGGTGCCTACGCTTTACTTCCCATGCCGACCTACGAGTACTACTGCACCAAGTGTGAGCATTCCTTCGAAGCGGTCCAGTCGATGAAGGATCCGCATTTCGAGACCTGCCCCGAACCATTGTGCCAAGTCACGCCCTGGGGCAAGGGCTGCGTCAAGCGCCAACTCGGCACCGGCGCCGGCCTCATTTTCAAAGGCTCCGGTTTTTACATCACCGACTACCGGAGCGAAAACTACAAGGCGGACGCCAAAAAGGACGCTCCGGCGACCAGCACGCCCGCGGCCGCTGGTGCCAGCGACAGCAAGCCCGCCGATGGGGCCAAGCCGAATAAAGGCGACACGCCCGCCGCCACGCCCAAGGCCGAGCCGGCCAAGCCCAGCTCGCCCGCGCCAAAGCCCTCCGACGGTTAAGGCGACCGCTCGGGCGGCAAGTACGCTGGGGTAGGGCGCAAATTGTGGCTGACCAGGGAGCGGAAGCTGCTATCATCCCCGTCGCGCACTCTGTTAACGTCTGTTTTTTGATCCTCATGGCCGCCGCGACCCTCCTCTGCAAACAGTGCAATTTCGAGAACGAGCCGGAGCGGGTTTACTGCCATAACTGCGGTGCCAAGTTGGATCGGGCGCTCCTGCCGCCGGAAGCCGCCAAGCGCGAGGATCCGCAGGCCGTCCAGGCGCGGGTGCGCTCGGTGGTGCGGCCCAGCCGCCTGATGGTGGTGCCGGTCCTGCTCAACCTCTTTTTGAGTTTGCTCGTCGCGGCGGTGCTGGCAGCCGTCATCCTGATGTTCCGCCCACCGGACGGTCGGCCAGCGCTGAGCGCGGAAACTCTGATGATGGCGCCGCCGATTTCCGATAACCTGGAAGATCTGGTGCAATCGCCCTCCCGGCAGCGCCTCGCGTACACCGAGGAACAGGTGAACGCTTTCCTGCAAGCGACCCTCCACGTGAAAGAGGAGAGCGCGTTCGGCTTGGCCGTGAAGTACGAGCGATCGTTCGTGCATTTCGGGGAAGGGTATTGCCGCGCGACCTTGCAGGAAGGGATTTTCGGGTACTCGTTCTATGTCTCGAGCACGGATGCAGTCGAGATCAAGAACGGGCAAGTCGTGACGCATCCGCTTGCGGGCAGCATCGGGCGTTTGCCGATCCCGGCCAAGATCATGCCACAGGTGGAGAAGGCGCTTGGCCCACTGTGGGATGCCTTGGACACGTACAAGAAGCTTGTGGCGCGGCTGGGTGCAATCACGTTCCACGCGGGCAGCGTGGAAGTCATGGCCAAGTCGCCGGGAGTTTCTTAGCCATCCACCGCCACAATTCGAACGCCATGCCGGGCCGCTGTCGCTTTGAGCCGATCGTAG
>CAXUFU010000019.1:0-14075 GCA_964250275.1 uncultured Chthoniobacterales bacterium
ACCTCTACCAGAACCAGTTCCTGGTGGCGCAACAGGACATCGCGCTCAAACCGGGGCATACCGACGTCCTCTTTCCCAATCTCCGCGCGGGCGATGGTTTCACCGCCTACGAAGTGGAAATCCTGCCCGCGCTCGACACGCGCCTGGAAAACAACCGCGCTAGCGCCACCGCCGCGCTGACGGGGCATCCGCGCGTGCTCCTGGTCGACTCAGACGAAGCGCGCGCCGCCCCCCTGGCCGACGCCCTGCGCGACGCGCAGATCGATGTCGAGGTGCGCGGCCCGGCCGGCTTACCGCGTACCTTGAGCGAGCTGCAACGCTTCGATTTGTTCATGCTCAGCGACGTCTCGGCCTTGAGTATGACGCGCGACCAGATGGAGCTTTACCGCACCTGGGTGCAGCAATTCGGCGGCGGTTTCTTCATGATCGGCGGCGAAAACAGTTTCGGCGTTGGCGGTTATTTTCGCACGCCCATCGAGCAGATGCTTCCGGTCCGGATGGAGCACGATGACCGGCAGGAGACGCCAACCGTCGCGTTGTACGTGGTGCTGGACCGGTCCGGATCGATGACGGCGGCCGTGGCCGATCAGACGAAGATTTCGCTGGCGGACCAGGGAGCCGTGCTCGCGCTCGATGTCCTGCAAAACAAAGACCTGTTCGGCCTCACGGCGGTCGATACCCAGGTGCACACGGTCGTGCCGCTCGGCCCGGCCGGCAATCGCGCGGCGTCGGCGCAAAAGATCCTCTCCATCACGGCGGGCGGAGGTGGCATCTACATCTTCACGGGGTTGGCGGACGCGTTTCACGTTATGCGCGAAGCGAGCGCCAAGATCAAGCACGTCATCCTGTTCTCGGATGCCGCTGACGCGGAAGAAAAAAGCTCCGGCGAGATGCCCGATGGCGCCCCGGCCGGTGCCGGCAATTCGATGGATCTCGTCAGCGCCATGCTGGCGGAGAAGATCACGACCTCGGTGGTGGGCCTCGGTGGCGAGCGCGACAAGGACGTGACGTTCCTGCGTTTGCTGGCCGAACGCGGCAACGGCCGCTTCTACCTGACCAACGATGCGCTGACCCTGCCGCAGATTTTCAGCACGGAGACGATGAAGGTGGCGCAATCCAGCCTGGTGGAAGAACCCTTTAACCCCGTGCCGGCGGGGCCCTCGCCCCTGGTGCCGGGCATCGATTGGGCGGCTGCGCCTCCGCTGCTCGGCTATAACTCGACCAAAGCCAAGGCCACCGCGCAGGTCGCGCTGGCCACCGAGCTGGGCGAGCCGCTCCTCGCTTCCTGGCGCTACGGCCTCGGGCAAACCGCGGCCTTCACCAGCGACGCCAAGGCCCGTTGGGCGGGCGAGTGGCTGGAGTGGAATGGCTACGGCAAGTTCTGGGCGCAGGTCGTGCGGGGGCTCTTGCGCAAGTCCGAGGCGGCGGCGTTCCAGGTGCGCACCAGCGAGGTGGGCGACGGCGTGCGGCTGCGTTTGCAGATCGACGCCGTGACGCCGGAGGGCGGGTTCCGCGACCGGCTGCCGATCGACGTCAGCGCGCTGGATACGGCGACCGGCCAGGCGGCCTCGGCCCGCGCGGAACAGACGGGCCCGGGCAGCTATGCGGTGGATTTCGCCCTGCCAGCGCTCGGCGCCATGGGCGGGGCCGGCGGCAATGCGGCGACGACCATGTTTTCGGTCAGCTCGCCGGAACTGGCGGAGCGGCCGTACGTGTTTGGATACACGCGCAGCTATCCGCGGGAGTTTCTGCGTACTGGCACGGATGAAAAAACGCTGCGGGCGATCGCCACGGCGGGCCGGGGCAAATACGCGCCGGCACCGGCCGAAATCTTTGCGCCACCTTTGACGCACTCAGAGCGGCGGCTCGATTTGACGAATTATTTTCTTGCCGCCGCCCTGTTGTTGCTGCCATTAGACATCTTTCTGCGCCGCCGTACCTGGAGGCAACGGGCCCGTTCGGCCGGTCTGGCCCCGTTGGTGGAGGCGCGCTGAAGGGTCTATGCGCACGTTCCGTTTACTCCAGGAGAGAATGTTTTGATCATTGAGGTGATCCGTTATGCGATTGCGTCGGGTGAAGAGGCCGCTTTCGAGGAAGCCCAGCGGCAGGCCGGCGTCTTGCTCGAAAAGTCGTCCCACTGCCTGGGTTTCACGCTCACTCGCGCCACCCGCAGCCGGAACAACTATTTGATGACCGTCTATTGGGACTCCCCGGATGGCCATCTCATCGGTTTTCGCCAGAGCGCCTCTTTTGCCGAGTATCAGGCTCTGCTCCAGCCCTATGCGGCGATGATCGAGGATGCGTCCCACTACCGGAAGACGGGCATCGAATTGACGAAAAAGCAGCTCGTGCGCATTTCCGGGCCACCGCGGTAAATGGGCTCAGGCTACGCGGCCACGCCCACGCCGAGCGCGGCACAGACTTGGGCGCGTTGCTCCTCGGTGACCACGCGCCCGCGCCGGGAGATCAAGAGGTAATCGGCACTGACGGCGGTCACCTGCCAGTTCTCCCGCGCCGCGTGGCTGCCTTGGCCGGGATGGCCGCCGCGCAGCCTGAGCAGCTCTTCTTCTTCCAATCGCCGGAGTTCATCCAGGGATCGCCCGCGAAGCTGCCGCCCGATCTCTGCCAGCGGCAGCGAGCGGGCCTGCAACAAGCGCAAAGCGCGCAGTTGGCTCTCATGCTTGGCGGAGAAACCACGCCGTTTCCCGCCCGGGCCGACGCCGGGAGCGTCGAGGATCCCGCGCGCGCGGTAGTAGCGGATGTTGCGTTCGGTGATGTGTTCGCCTGCCTGGCCGTTGGCGGGGGCGATGCCGTGCGCCACGCACCAGTGGTTAATGCGGTCGGCGAGTTCCTGGACGGTGACGAGCGGCCCCGAGTGCACGTTTGCCGGTATAGGGTATTGACATTGTTGGTGTCAATCGTATTCCCCTCTCAAGGCGTTACATACACGGGTTGCTGCCAGCCGCACTGTCAGGCCCGAGGAGTTCTGTTGGTCCGTCTGGGCGCGTTCTGGCCTTTACAAGGCGGGCGGGTGCCGGTAGCATCGGAAGTTGGCAGTCGCTCTCGTGGCGGAATTGGCAGACGCGCACGGCTCAGGACCGTGTGGGGCAACCCGTGGAGGTTCGAGTCCTCTCGTGAGCATGGTAGAAATGGCTGTCCCCGACGCTCTCTGTGGAGACGTTGGCCGGGACCCATTTAGCTACAGTTGGGAAGTACCGTTGTTCATGAGGCATGCCAACGATCCGAATTGCGGGACCCTATTGGTTTCACTTTTACTCGAACGAGAACCGGGAACCCGCACATGTCCATGTCGGGCGGGATCGCAGGTTGGCGAAGTTCTGGCTGGAGCCGATAGCGATCGCGGAAAACGATGGATTTGCTAATCACGAGCTGAGCCGGATCGCTCGGTTGATCGAAGCAAACAAGATTAAAATCCTGCAAGCCTGGAACGCCCATGAAAAGCAAAAATGATTTTCCCCGCGGCGAGGCGGTGCGGATTACCGCGAATCATCTCCAAGTAAAACTGCGCGATGGGCGCACCATTGTCACGCCGCTCAAGTGGTACCCGCGCCTGCTCCGCGCCACGCCGGCGCAGCGCCAAGCTTACACTTGGATTGGTGACGGCCGCGGGCTGCATTGGGAGGCGCTTGATGAAGATCTTAGCGTCCAGGGCATGCTCGATGGCAACCCGGCCTGGGAGTTCCAGCAAGCACAGGGGCTGGCGCCTGCCTGAGTCCGCAGGTCTCCACCGCAGAATGGAGCGCCGCCGATTGTTGCCAAAATAAACCGGCGCAATCTACGCGCGAGTGCGTCTCCCCCGCCGAATGGTTCAAAACATCTACGCAGCGTTCCTCCTCAACATCGTACTTTCTTCCTATGCTCTGGACTATTGCCGTTATCCTCCTGGTTCTTTGGCTGCTGGGCTTCGTTGGCTTCCACGCTCTTGGCGCTTACGTTCACATTCTGCTCGTCCTTGCCATCATCGTGATTCTGATTCAGCTCATCACCGGCCGGAGACCTCTGTAGCAGGGCAACCAGAGGGCGTCTCGCCAGCGGGCAACCTCGAAGACCGTCAGCCGCAAATCGGATGCTGCTACCAGCACTCACGTCGGAACGGCTCGATGGCGAAGGACTTTGCTGGAATTTCACCGTCTCGCGCCAGACGCCGTTCTTCGCCGGACATTTTCCCGGGCATCCCATTCTTCCCGGGGTGGTTGCGCTCGGCTGGCTGCTCGCCGCCGCTGAAAGGCTTCACGGTGCCGCCTTGACGCCGCTGACGTTGCTCAACGTCAAGTTCCAGGTGGTCATCGAACCCGGTACCGTCGTGGAGTTGACCGTCGTCCCAAAATCGGGCAGTCATCTGCTTGGGACGATCCGCTCAGCGGCGGGGATTCACGCAACCGCCTTGATTCCAGTGGCCGAAGGATAAGCTACCGTGCTTAACTTCGTCTTTAACCCACTGGCATGAACCTTTCTCGCACCACAGCCGTCCCCTGTCTGCTGATCTGCGCGGTCGTGGTGGCGCTCTTTTTCGCGGCCGGTGCCAACGCCCAGAACCCGCCTCCGGCTTCGTCGCCCACCGCCGCCGCGTCCGATTCCGCTGCCAACACCCTTTTTAGCCCGGCGAACCAGGTGCAGCCAGGCCGGATGCCCCACCTTCTGCTGCGCGTCTTCCGCCGACTGGCGCATGATCAGGCCGCGCAGATCCCGTTCACAGAATCCCGGCAGTTCGCGATCTCCAAGCAGCCGATCAAACAAACCGGCACTCTGCGCTCGAGCAAGGATCATGGCTTGAGCATGGCTTACGAAGGCGCCAAGCCGCGCGTGTTGGTGATCGACGATAAGGGGCTCATCGAACGCAGCCCAGATGGCCACGAGCGGCAGGTGACCGTGGCCGATCATCCGGAGCTCGGAGGGTTGACAGACTTGTACCTGAACCTTCTGCGCGGCAACTCGGATAAGCTTTTCGACTATGCCGAGGTCTATTTTACCGGCACGGTCCACGGCTGGCAGCTCGGGCTCAATCCCAAGGATCCCGCCATGGCCAAGCGGACCGGGCGCGTCATCATCGACGGGAGCGCGCGGGAGATGCACCGGATCGAGAACACGCTGCCCAACGGAGACACGCGCGTGCTCGAGTTGGGTCCAGAGGAGCGGAACCCGAAATTCACGCCGGACATGATCAACACGTACTTCCGCGGCCAGAGCTGAATTGCCACGCGACGGTCTTCGGCTCCGGGCAAGCCGCGCTTGACGCCGCTTCCGCTGTCAGGATGGTACGGCGGTTTCTCCGCCCGCCATGTCTGCACCTGTTGCGCCTTCCGATCCTGCGACTGCTCCGCGCGCGCATCGGCTCGCTCCCTGGCGCGCCACGGGGCTGCTCTTTTTGTTTTTGATTCTGGGGCTTGGCCTGCTGCTCGGACCCGAGCACGCGATGCGGCGGGTCAGCGTGGACGTGCTCGACCTTTTGCCCAGGGATGAGCTGGATCCGACGATCCGCCTCGCGCGGCAGACGGTCTCCGGCCGATTTGGGCGCACCGTGCTCATCGCCCTCTGCGATACGGCCCACCCCAAACAAGCGCCCACCGAGGCGGCAGCCAGGATCGCCGGCCGCCTGGCGGGCGATCCCTCGTTTGCTGGCGCCTTCACCGGGCTCACGCCGGAGAGCAAGGACCGGTTGGGACAATGGTTTTTCGCCCGCCGCCTGCCGATCCGCCTGCCGGTGTGGTTTGACGCCATGCGCACGCGCTGGCAAAAGGAGAAAGGTGCCGCGGCTGCGGACGACCCACCTGCTGAATGGTTGGCGGCGCAGGCCGTGGCCGACCTGCAAGCTTTTCAAGGCAGCCCCGAAGCAGGCGCCGCGCAAGACCTGATCCCGCGCGATCCCCTCCTACTCATCCCGGGTTTGCTGGCCATTTTCAGCGATCAGGACAAGTCCACCGCCACGGACGTCTCGGGCGGCGCGCTGACCGCCACGGGGCCGGACGGTGTGCATTACGCTCTGATCCAGGCGGAGATCAAGGCTTCGCCCCTGGACGACGCTGGCCAGCAGCCGGTCTTCCGGGCGTTGAACCAGGCGTTTGCGCAGGCCAAGGCGGAGTTCGGACCGAGCCTGGCCCTGCGTTTTACGGGCGTGAGCAAGTTCGCCGCCGAAAGCCGGGCTCGCGCCGAACACGAGATCAGCCTGCTAACGAACATCTCGCTGGGCCTCTCGTGCCTCTTGCTGCTGGCGTTTTTCCGGCGCGTGACGGTCTTTGCTTATCTGCTCCTGCCGATCGTGGCCGCGACGGTGTGGTCGTTGGTCGTTTGCTTCCTGTTTTTCGATCGCGTGCATGTCGTGGCGATCATCTTCACGACCGTGCTGGTCGGCGTGGCGCTCGACTACGGCATTTACACGCTCAGCCACGCCCAGCAAACCGCCGGCGGCATCGCGCAGGCCCTGCGGGAAATCCGGTTCCCGCTCATCGCCGGCTGCCTGACGAGCATGGGCGGTTTCGTTTTCATGACGCTCACCAACTTGCCGATGCTCCAGCAGATGGGCATGGCGGTGGCACTGGGGCTGGCTTTGTCGCTGACGCTTGATTTTCTTTATCTGCCTTGGCTGCCGGCGCTGGTTTTCAAGGGCGTCACGCAATATCACGCCCGGCGCCTGGCGTTGCGGGGCTGGCTATCGCCCTCGCTCGGGTTGCTACTGGCCGCGTCGGCGGTCGGGATCCTCTTTCTCCGGCCAGTCCGCTGGAACGATGACGTGCGCACGCTCGAGGCGATGTCACCAGAGTTGCAGACCGAACAGAACGAGCTGCGCCAACTCTTCGGTCAGTCGAGCAACGAACATATCGTTCTGACGTTCGGCGCAAACCTCGACGACGCGTTCGCCAATCTCGCCAAGTTCAACACGACGCTGGCAGCGGCTGCGCACGGGCCGCGCGACAGCTTCTTTAACTTGGGCCAGATCTTTCCCTCCGTAGCGCAGATCCAACGTTGCCGGGCGTATTTCGCGGCGCACCCGGAGTTCAGCGCGAGTCTCCGCGCGGCCCTCGACCAGAACTTCCAGGCCGGCGTTTTCAATCCGTTTTGGGAGGATTGGAACCGCTGGCTGGAAAGCACGCGCCACGGTCAGGACACCGCGGGCTCGCCGGCGCAGTTGATCCAGGGTCTGCGCTCGGTCCTGCCGCTTCCCCTACAGAATCTGTGGAACGATGACACCAGGGGGTCGGGCTCCGCCTGGCTGGCCACGCGGATTAATGGGCCGCTTTTTGCCCGGCTGCCGCCGAGTGCGTTGAGCGCACCGAACGCGCCGATCGACCAGGTCGAAACGCTCAACGGTGCGTTGCAACGTTACCGGTCGACGGCGATGCAGCGGGCGGGGATCGGCCTGGCCTTGATCGCGGTGCTGGTGATGGTTGTGTACGGCTGGCGCCGCGGCGGCTTCATGCTGGCGGTGCCGGCCTTGAGCATGCTGCTGGCGGTGGCGGTGCTAAGCTTGTTGGGGCAGAAGCTGGGCTTGTTGCACGTGGTGGCGTTGTTGTTGGGGTTCTGCCTGGCGAGCGATTATTCGATTTTTCTCGGCAGTCCCGGCAACCTGCCGCGCAGCACCCGGCGGGCGATCCTGCTAGCGGCGAGCACGGCGCTCTTGGGCTTTTGTGTGTTGAGTTTCAGCAAGATCGAAGCGCTCAAAGATATTTGTGTGACGGTGAGCTTGGTGATCGGTTTCGTGTTGATCCTGTGCGAAGCGAGCTACCGCCTCTTTGTCCGGCGGGTGGAGATCTGATCTGACCGCTTACCCGGATAAGGATGGCTCTCCGAGCTGGTCCGTGACTGTCTGGGGAACGGCCTGTCGCTCGGTTGTCCTGTGACTCGGCGCGTCTGCCGGACAACTTGGGACCGGCTCCGGCGAGCCATCCCTACCTTTGGGTATATGCGGCAGCTACGCCGCCTTAAGCTACTCAAACTGACTCATGTGCCGGAACTCGGCGTAGCGCGCGTCCAGCTCGGCCGGCTCCAGGCTGCGCAGACGCTCCAAGCTAAAGGCCTCGACGTTGAAGCTCGCAAGCACGCTGCCGCTCACCACCGCCTGACTTAATCGGGCAAAGCTCATCTCCGCTGCATCCTCGCGCGCCAGACGGCCAACCAGGCCGCCCGCGAAACAATCGCCGGCGCCGGTGGGATCGTGCAGATTTGCCAACGGATAGGCCGGGCAACTGAAGAACTCATTGGCCGACGGCTCGCCGAACAACAGGCAACCATGCTCGCCTTTTTTGATCGCCACATATTTGGGTCCGTAGCCGCGAATCAGTTGCGCGGCCTTGATCAAGTTCGATTCACCCGTCAACAGCTTGGCCTCGGAATCGTTGAGAATGAGCAGGTCCACCCGCCGAAGCAAATCCAGCAGATCCGGCTTGGCGAGCGTGATCCACAAATCCATCGTGTCGGCCACGATGAAGCGCGGCCGTTCCATCTGGTTGAGCACGTGCGACTGGAGCGAAGGCGCGATGTTAGCCAACAGCACGTACGGCGTTTGGCGAAAGGCTGGCGGCAGGTGCGGCGTGAAGTGCTCGAAGACATTCAGCGCGATCGAGCGGGTCTCGCGCGTGTTCATGTCGACCATGTACTCGCCCGACCAGCGGAAGCTCGGACCCGCCGCGCGCTGTAAACCGGTGAGATCGATCTGGCGCGACTCGAAGTAATCCACATGCGCCTGGGGAAAATCGTCGCCGACGATGCCGACCAGTTCCACGTTGGTAAAGAAACTGGCGCTGACCGCCGCGTAAGAGGCCGAACCGCCGAGCAGATCGGCGTGTTCCTCCACGGGAGTTTTGACGGTATCCAGGGCGATCGAACCGACGATAAGAACGGGCATGGGACGGCAAGACTAGCGGTGAAGCGCGCCCCCGGCAAATGGCTGCCGGCAGTTCGCATGCACTGACAGCCTCTTACGCACAAAAGCTCCGAAGCGCAGGTAAAGACCGCGCGGAGAGGCTCGTCTGTACGGTGGGCGCTTCGCCTGCCAGGCGGGGCGCTGTACCTGGAAAACAGAGCGGCGCCGTCTCTCGCCAGCCCTCGCCAAAAAGCGGAGCGTGCTTTTACAGGGGTAGCAAAATATTCCTTCTGCAACAGACCTGCTGACAGCACGCACGTGCTACGCCGCCGGGCTTCGACGGGCTGCTTCGGCTGCCGCTAGGGTTGGCGACTCAGCGCGCAAGCGGTCCAGTTTCCCACGCGCCATCCATCCATCGGCAATCCGGTAGAGAACAAAGGCGTGAAAGAGTGCAGGCACAAAGGCCGAGAACATCAGGAACACGACTCCATCGAGCGCGTAAAGCACCATTCCAACGATCAATGCGTTGCGTGAGCCGTGTGAGGCAAGATAACCGAACCCACAAACGAAAAACGCGATGACCAGGTCGATGCCAATGCTGAAGTATGGCCCGACAAAGCCGATATGAGCCGCAAAACCATCGGCAATTTGCGAAACTGCTAGACCGGCGAGGAAAATGAAGTGGCCCCCAAAGATCGCGACAAGCGAATTTATTAGCGAGAGCGCAGCCACCCAATAAAACCAATGTGCGCTGCGCCGAATGGCGCGCTGTAAGTTGGTGACATCTGCTTCCAAATGCGTTTCGAGCACTTGGCGAGTCAATTCACTACGAAGGCCGGGCCGATAACCGGGGCTCTTCCGCGCGGCGGAATCAGATGGCGGGATGTCGGTGTTCATTGGAGCTTGAGTGTTCATACCCTGGAAGCGGTAAGCGACCCGCCCGGGATTACACAAAGTCACGGTGCGCTTTGCAAGCGAGAACTTTGGCCCCCTATCCAACGCTCCCCGTCGCTTTCACACACGTAAATATCCCGTGGAAGAGTCTGCTTGTAGCGCGGGCGCTTCGCCAGGTGTGGCACTGTGCCTGGCAACCGGAGCGGTCGCCCTACAGCCCGTTGGAGCGTTACGCCCGAACGCTGGCTGCAGGCACCTGCTTGATCGTGCGGCTAAACTCCGCCGCGTTTTCCATGCCGAGCGTGAAACAATCCACGCAATCTTGCGCCAGTGCCCATTGAAAACACTCGTCCGCCTTGTCCCGCAACTTGCCCGCGCCCAGGATCTTCATACCAATCACGCCTTTACCCGCCGCTTTCATTTCGCGCAAAACAGGCAGGACCGTTGCGGCATCGGCATCCATCGACGCACCGGTCGGATTGATGCGCGCCAGATCAACCTGAACCCAATCCGTCTTGGCCGCTGTCTTCAGAGCGCCCAAGGTATGGCAACTCACGCCATGCGTGCCCACGATCCCTTTCTCCCGCGCCTCCGTGATGACGTTCATCGCGCCCTCCCGCTCCTTGGGCCAATCCGAGCGCTCAAGGCAATGCAGCAGCAGGATATCGATGTGATCAACGCCCATCTCCTGCCGAAAGCGGTCCAAATCCGCGCGCATCTCCTGCTCGGTCTTGGCTTCGGTCTTGGTCAGGATGGTTACCTTGTCCCGCGGCACGGTTTTTAATGCCTCGCGAATGGAGGGGTGGCTGCCGTAAAGATCCGCCGAATCCCAAAAGGTCACGCCGTTGTCGTAGGCCAGCTTCAAGAGCGCCGCGACCCCGTCGTTGCCGAGGTTGCGGGTCTGATCGGAACGCCGGCCACTGCCGTTGGTCCCCGTGCCGACCGCCAGCCGGGTGGCGCGCACGCCCATCGGACCCAGGTGCACCACGTCGGACGTTTCCTTCGCCTTAAACGCGGCGAAGAGGTGATGTGGAAAAGCCTCCAGGCTGATCGTGCCCGCGGCGGCAGCCAAGGTGCCCCGCACAAAGTCCCGGCGATTCATAGGCGTAAGTAAGATAGCTCCGCTCCGTTACCCTCTGCTCCGGCCACCAGCATAACAAAGTCGGCCGGCGTGGCAAGCCCGGATGCGCGCAATGCAGCGCCCGCCACGAATTAATCTCAACATGATTCCACCTCGCGCTTGCCCGGCCAAAACCAAACGCTTTTTCTGCGCCCGCCTGCCCGCACTGGCGCTGGCTCTGGCCGGCGCGCTTTGGCCGGGAACTTTCGCCCTGGCGCAGGAAGATCGCATCGCCGGCCAGCCCTATGCGACGCGCTCGGCCGTGCTCGCGCGTCATGGCATGGTTTGCACGAGCGTCCCAGCCGCCACCCAGGTGGGACTCGACGTCCTCAAACGCGGCGGTACCGCCGTGGACGCCGCCATCGCCGCCAACGCCACCCTCGGCCTGATGGAACCGATCTCCAACGGCGTCGGCGGCGATCTCTTCGCCATCGTTTACAGCGCCGCGGATCATAAGCTCTACGGCATCAACGGCTCCGGCCGCTCCCCACTCGGGCTTTCGTACGACCAGATGAAAGCGGAGCTCGCCAAGCTCCACCAGGAGGCAATTCCTTCCCTGGGCATGCTGCCGATCAACGTCCCCGGTTGTGTCGATGCCTGGCAGCAGTTGCACGACAAGTTCGGCAAGCTGACCCTCGCCGACGATCTTTCCGGCGCGGTGCACTATGCGGAAGAAGGTTTCCCCGTCACCCAAACGATCGCCTTCTACTGGGGCCGCGGCGTCAACGTCTACAAGACGCAGCCCGGCGCTTTCCTCGAGACCTACACCCTCGATGGCAAGGGCCGCGCGCCGGCCGAAGGGGACATCTTCAAAAATCCCGCGCTCGCCCATACCCTGCGGCTGATCGGCGAAAAGGGCCGGGACGTTTTCTACCGGGGAGAGATCGCCGATCAGATCGACGCTTTCATGCAGGCAAACGGCGGCTACCTGCGCAAGGCCGATTTCGAGGCGCACCACTCGGACTGGGTCGATCCGGTTTCAACCAACTACCGCGGCTACGACGTCTACGAGTTGCCACCCAACGGCCAGGGCATCGCCACGCTGGAAATGCTCAACATCCTGGAGGGCTATGATCTGAAATCGCTCGGGTTCCTGGCACCGCAAACCATCCATTACATGGTCGAAGCCAAGAAACTCGCCTGGGCAGACCGCGCCAAGTTCTACGCCGACCCCGCGTTCGCGGAAATTCCGGTTGCCGGGCTGATCTCGAAGGAGTACGCCGCCGGCCGGCGCAAGCTCATCGATCCAAACCATGCCGCCAACTCCTACCCGGCCGGCAATCCCGCGCTCGAGCACGGTGACACCATCTACATGTGCACCGCCGACGATGCCGGCAACATGGTCAGCCTGATCCAGAGCAATTACCGCGGCATGGGCAGCGGGATCGTCGTGCCGGGGTTGGGCTTCATGTTCCAGGATCGCGGCCAGCTCTTTAGCCTGGAGCCGGGCCACGCCAATGTTTACGCGCCGGGCAAGCGTCCCTTCCACACCATCATCCCGGCTTTCGTGCTGAAGGACGCCAAACCGTGGCTGGCCTTTGGCGTGATGGGCGGCGGGATGCAGCCGCAGGGGCAGGTACAAGTCCTGACGGATATGATCGACTTCGGCCTGGGCGTGCAGGAGGCCGGTGACGCCGCGCGCTGGCAGCACGAAAGCGACGTCGAGCCGACCGGCAACCAGACCGAGAGCGGCGCGCGCGTCAACGACAACACTACTGGCTTCGTCGACCTGGAAAGTGCCATCCCGTACGCGACCGCGCGCGCCTTGCGGCTCAAAGGCCATGACATCCGTTTCGACCTGGGGGGCTATGGTGGCTATCAGGCCATCCAGGTGCAAGAGCACGATGGCCAACGCGTTTACGCCGGCGCCAGCGAAAGCCGCAAGGACGGCGAGGCCGCCGGGTACTAGGGCCACTTATCGCAATTTCTGGCGAATGACCAAACTGTCATCAACCGCGCCTTGTTCCTTGTTGTTAGAGGCGGCGTGAACTGACAATCAACAGTGATGCGTTGCCCGCCATTCTTTCTTTGTGTCAACACGCGGCGGCCTACCGCCGTCCTTGTCTCGGCTTTTGCTGGCGCGGTAGCCGCCATCGCTCCCGGAGCTTTTGCGCAACCGCAACCAACGCCGGCCGTTCCCGGCCCTTCCGGCTACCACTTGGCTGCGACCTGGAAAAATCTGGGCGATGGCGGCTGGGATTACCTCACCGTCGACCCCCAGGCCGGCCGCCTCTACGTGACGCGCGCCGACCGCGTGCAGGTCATCGACGAGGACCAGGGGACGCTCATCGGCGAAGTTCGCGGGCTCGATGGTGGGCACGGGGTTGCGCTGGTGCCGGAACTCCACCGCGGCTTTGCCTCCAGTGGCAAGAGCGACACGGTCATCGTTTTTGACCTCGAGACCCTCAAAGCGCTGGGGGAGCCAATTGCGGTGGGCAAAAAGCCGGATGCGATCATCTACGACCCGGCCAGCAAGCACGTCTTCGCTTTCAACGGCACAGGCGAGAGCGCCAGCGTCATCGACGCGGGTACTTCGAAGGTCGTCGCCACGATCCCGCTCGGCGGCGGGCCGGAGTTCGCCGCCGCCGATGGCAAGGGCACGGTGTTCGTCAACCTGGAAGACAAGAGCGAAATCCTGGCCATCGACACGGCGAAGAACGTTGTGACTCAGCATTGGCCGCTCGCCCCCGGCGAGTCTCCCAGCGGCCTGGCGATCGACCCAGGAAAGCGGCGCCTTTTTGCCGGCTGTCACAATGAACAGATGAGCATCCTGAACGCCGACAGCGGCCAGCACCTGGCCTCGGTCCCCATCGGCCGGGGCGTGGACGCTTGCGCCTTCGATCCCGGCACCGGCTTTGCCTTTGCCTCCTGCGGTGATGGCACGTTGACCGTAATGCAGGAAGCTCCGGCTAAAGCGGGCGAGTTCCGGCAGGTCGAGGCGGTCAAGACACGGACCAGCGCGCGGACCATGGCCCTGGACCCGAAATCTCATGCCGTGTATTTGCCGGCGGCGGATTTTGAAAGCGCACCAACGCCGGGACCCGATGGCAAGGCGAAACGTCCGCCGATGCTCCCGGGCAGTTTCGTCATCCTGAAGTTCGTTCGCTGACGCCTCGTTCCCGGGGAAGCCCGTGGATAAAGCGCGAAGGCTGCCCAAGCACAACCCAAAGCGCTTGGACGGGCACGCTCCGTCGTGCCCCTGACTGTCTGCCGGCGGGCCCGCCTCACGGAACGGACAAATAG
>CAXUFU010000019.1:14085-14339 GCA_964250275.1 uncultured Chthoniobacterales bacterium
GCGGTCCCCTGTAGTGGCGGCCGGGGGGCCCGCCGCACGTACCGTACAATGGGGGCCCCTCCGTTGGGTGCCCGTCCAAATACTTGGAGGAGCCCCGCGAGGTGTTCATGGGTTAACCCCTTGGCAAAGTCGAAGGCAGCCAGGCACAAGCCGAAGCCCTTGGACGGGTACGCTCCGTCGTGCCCTGACTGTCTGCCGGCGGGACCGCCTCCCGGAACGGACAAATAGGGGCACGACGGAGCGTGCCCGTCCAA
>CAXUFU010000020.1:0-10015 GCA_964250275.1 uncultured Chthoniobacterales bacterium
GTAAGCGAGGATGCCGTCGCCGCCAAACCCCTGGCGGACGAGCAGCCCATGCATGAAGTCCAGGGCGTCCCGCTTCTCGGTCGCGCTGCGCGAGCATTCCAACAGCATGGCCAGGACCCCAGAAAGATCGGCATTCAGCTCCAAGGCGCGGCGCAAGGAGGCGCGGGCGCCGGCCAGATCGCCGGCGGTGTGGAGCAGCCGGCCGCGCAAGGCATGCGTGGGCGGCGAAAGTGGATCGATCCGCTCGGCAATGTCGACCAGCGCCAGTGCGGCGGGCACCTCACCGCGCGCTTCGCAGCCCAGGATATTCTCACGCTGCGCCCAGAGACTGTCCGGCTGCAACTCGAGCAGTGCCGCCACGGCGATGGCGTGCTCCATCCTGCCGCGCCCAGGATCGTCGGCGAGAGCTTTGATGAGCAGCTCCAGCAGCGCGACGCAGTGCGGGAACCGGGCCACCGCACTTTCGAGGTGTTCGCGCGCCGCCGCCGGGCCAGCGGTTTGCGCGAGCAGACGGACGACCGCCCCGTGCGCGGCGGCGTCCAGCGGCTCCCGGGCGAGCACGTCGCGCCAATGCGCCAAC
This sequence comes from uncultured Chthoniobacterales bacterium, assembly GCA_964250275.1. Lineage (GTDB taxonomy): Bacteria > Verrucomicrobiota > Verrucomicrobiia > Chthoniobacterales > SZAS-18 > CAXUFU01. The sequence continues at coordinate 581 of CAXUFU010000020.1, forward strand.
GCCGCCGCGGGATCACCGGCCAGCCCGGCCAGTTCCGCCGCCGTGCGGGAAAACATCCCTGGAGGGGCGTGGCCCCGAGCCTGCTCGAGCAGCCGCGCCGCCTCGGCGTGCTCGCCGTCGCGCGCCTGCACGGTGGCGGCGAAAAGCAGCAGTTCGCCGTCGTCCGGCCGGCGGGTGAGGGCTTCCTGCAACACGCTGGCCGCGGCGTCCAGTTGGTGGCATTCGCGGTACGCCCAGTAGAGCGTCCGGGCGGGTTGGGATGAGTGGTCGCCAAGGCGGCGAAAGCGCGCGTCGAGCAACCGCAGAGTGGCGTCGGTTTCGTGCACGTAGCGGCTGGCGACGAAGAGCTGTTCCCAGTGGTGCTCCCGAGTGCCGGAGGAAGTGGCGGCCAGCCGAAACAGGGCGGCGGCTTCCGGGTAATCGCGCTCGGCCCAGAGCAGTTCGGCCAAAAGCCGCAAATGTTCCGCTTCGGTTGGCTCGTAAAAGAGGCTGCGCAAAACGAGTTGGCGGGCGCGCGGCTGTTCGGTGGCATTCGCGGCCAGGTCGCGGGCGAGTTCGCGCCAGAGGTTCGGTTCGGCGTGGCGCCGGTCGGCGGCACACGTTTCCAGCCAGGCGCGGGCCTCAACCGGCGGGGCACAGCGGCGCAAGAGGGTCAGCTTTTCCAGCCGCAGCCGGCTTTCCTCCGGGAAGAGAGCGAGCAACCTCTCGACCGCGGCGAGAGCGGCAGGATCGTCGCCAGCGTAGGACGCGAGTTCCCGCCGGGCGAAATGGGTCAGACGCGCCGCGGGATCGAGCGTTTCCAAGAGGTCGAGGGCAGCCTGCGCCGCCGCGCGATCATGCCGGTGAAGTGCCCGGCGCAAACGGTAGAGACCATCAAAGAGTTCCGCCTCCGGCAATTCAATGGCCCGCAAGCGGGCGGCCGAGGCGGGGTCGTCCGCGGGCACCAGCGCCATGGCGCGCGGTCCCCAGTAGGCGTAACGCGCGAAGAACTCGTCGCTCAAGAACTCGGCCTCGTTGCGTTCGTATGGGTCGCGGATCACCAGCGTGCCGCGCCGGGCGTCATAACCTATGACCGCCTGGAGATGGCCGCTATTGATGGCGTTGGTGACCAGCGTGAAGGGAATGCCCGCCTCCAGCAGCGCGACCGTTGCCGGCCAATCGGCGCGGAACTCGCGTACTATCCAGCCGTGGGTTTGCGCCCAATGCCGTTCCTGGTGGTCGAACGTGCCGCCGTAACAGATCTCGCGCGTGATCTCGGCCTGATCGACCGGCCGCTGCCAGAAGCGGCTCAAGGCGGCCAGCGTGGCCGGGGCGCAGGTACGTTCGTGTTGACGGACAAAGGGCACCGCGTGGACCAGGCGGCGCGCGGCCTGCAACTCGGGATCACGCAGGCGTGGGACGGTTTTCTCGTAGAAGATGCTGGCGCCGACCAGTGGTTCGGCTGCTTCCGCCGCTCCCGTGAGGTCGCCGAGTTGCAGCCGCGCCTCCGCGCGGCGCGAGGCCAGCCAGAGGCGGCCCTGATCTTCCAGCAGGGGGCTGAGTGCCTCGAAGCGGTCGAGCGCGCGGAGGACGTCGTCCGGCCGGCGCTGCGCGGCGCAGAGTTCGGCGAGTTGGGCAGCCACGGCGGGGCTTTCCAGGCTGCCAAGGTTGGGGTCGAGAGCCTCATGGAGGAGCGCCACGGCATTGTCGTCCTCCCCGAGGAGGGTCAGAATGTGGGCGGCCTGTTGGACTGCTGGGCGATACCAGGGACGCAGACGCAGGGCCGCGTGCGCGGCGTCGAGCGCTTCCGCATACCGGTCCGCGAGCACGAGCAGGGCAGCGCGCTCCGTCCACGTCCAGGGGCGTTCGCTGGCGAGCGCGTGGGCCTGTTGCCAGGCGGTCTCGGCGGCGTCGGTATCCCGGAAGGCCGCGGCGACATGCGCGTGGAGACAAAGGACGTCGGAGTGCAGGGCGGGGGTGTCGTCCGCCTCGAACGCGGCGTTTACGCCGGGCCGCTGAAGGAATCGTCGCAGGGCGAACGGACCGCGCCGGCCCAACGTACGGAACGCGTGAAAGAGGGCGGCGTGGGCACGTTCCGCCGGCGTGGTGTCAGGATCGGCAACTGCCCGTCGCCGTGCTCGTAGGACGAGCGCATGGCTGAGGCGGTTCCCCCCGAGGTTACCCGCCAACCGCGAGCCGAACACGAGCGCCGCTGTCCCGCCGCGCCATTCGGTCAACGGCCCATGCCGCTCGACGGCCAAATTGTGTGCGGCGAGATAGCGCCCTTGCTCGTACAGCGCCGAGAGTTCCCCGATGGCAGCGTCAGGAACGTAGTTGGGCGGTCGATTCACGCGGCCGGCACTCTACCAAAATACGAGCCGCCCCCACATCTGCAATTTGGCGCGCCTCCTGCAGCGGACATCGCCGATGCGACCGAACTCTCGAAGAGCATCGTACAAGTGGCCTTGCAGACGCCAGAGCAGATTAGAAAATGTCGTAGCCGGTAAGTTCTGGTTCTAGGGCGGGGGGGGCGCCGCGCCGGGGGGGCGCGCCCCCGCCCCCCCCCCCCCGCGCCCCCCGCCCCCCCCCCCCGCCCCCCCCCCCGCCCTACAATTCAGAGGCTGCCTCCGCCAAGGGCAAGTGGCTACAGTTTCTCTTACTCTGCTTCTAAAGCGCCGCCAACTCGTGACCGCCGAAAGACCCCGTCCTACGTCTGTGCCGACGTATGACGTTCTACGCCCTTGGCAGCGCCCGCGCCGGAGCGGTCACGTGCCGAAAACCTGCAAAAACGCTACCTCCAACGCGAGCGCTTCCTGAATGTTACGATCCATGTTCTCCCGCAACTCGTCGATCGCCGCCAGCTTGGACAAGATCGCCGCGACGTTCTCGGACCCTTGCGCCGCCGCCGCGCGCAGAGCATCGCCCCACCAACGGCCCAGCACTCCGACCAACCGGCTGCGTTCGGCCAGATAACGGGCTTCGGTGAGCGTCTTATAGTACGTTTCCCGCTCTCCCAGCCAACCGCCGTCCGTCGTCTGGGCGTAACGCGTTTCTTCGCGATCGAGGGCCGCTTCGTTCTCGCCCTGCACGCGCGCGCGGACGGCGGCCAAGAGTTGGGTAAACTCCCGCAACAGCAGGTACGACGCGCTCAGCGAGGGGTTCGACTTCTGCTCGCGGCCATAACGGGCCAGCAGCTCGCCCAAAGCGCGCTCCTCATCCGTCCGCGGCTCCTCCGCGCTAGGCGGCGCCAGCAGCGAGACCTTGATGCAGCGCGAGAGGATGGTTTCCGGCAGACCCTCCGGCTGCGCGCTGACCAACAACAGCAGCGACTCCGCCGGCGGTTCCTCGAGCGTCTTCAAAAACGCGTTGGAGGCTTGGGTTACGAGGCGGTCCGCATCGCGGATGATGCCGACCTTCCGGCCCCCGGCCGCTGAGGCCCGCAACCGCAAGTCGTCTTCCAGATCGCGCACCTGCTCAACCACGATGCGCCGCGATTTGGACTCCGGCTCGACGACGTGAACGTCAGGATGGTTCAGCACCTCCGCCGCCGCGCCGGGCACCACCAGGGCCGCCAGTTGCCGCGCCAACTCGAAAGCGTCCGCGCCGCCGATCAACAGATAAGCGTGCCCAAGCCGGCCGCCCGCGTGCGCGCGCCGCAGATAATCAAGCGCGATTGGAGGAGCAAAGGCCATGGAAACGACGGGTCAGATGATCCCAGATCAAGCGCTCGATCTCATCGACGGCCAACGACGCGTCAATGACAATCATGCGTGCCGGGTAGACTTTGGCCAGAGCGAGGTAGCCGGCGCGCACCGCGGCGTAGAACGCGGCGGGTTCCTGCTCGAGCCGGTCCAAAGGCGCGCCCGCGGCCTGGTCTCTGGTACGCAGCCGGGTTAGCGCTGTTTCGATCGGCAAATCGAGCAGGAAGGTGATATCCGGCTGGCGTTCGCCCGCCTCGTCGGCTTGTAACCGGCGCGCGACGCCCTGGTACACGGTGGTGGAATCAAGGAAGCGGTCGCAAAGCACCAATTCATCCCGGCCCAGAGCGGGCGCGATGGCTTCGCGCACGAGCTGCGCCCGGCTCGCGGCGAAGAGGAGCAACTCCGCCTCGGGCAGGATGGTCCACCCGGGTGCGATGCGTTTGAGCAGGCCCCGGATTTCCTCGCCCAAGCCGGTGCCGCCCGGTTCGCGGAAGGTCGCCACCGGGCGCCCGGCCTCGGCCCGGAGGCGATGCGCCAGCCGCTCGAACTGGGTGGTTTTCCCGCAGGCCTCGGAGCCTTCAAAAGTGATAAAGATCCCCGCCGGCATGACCGGGAAGTGTAAACACAAAAGCCGAATTTCTAACTAAAATTCTCGGGTCGTCAGCCGAGCTTAGAGCCGGGTTCCAGCCATATTGCCTGCCGCCCGACGGCAAAGCGGGCTTGTTGGAACCCCGTCCAGCCCGCTTGCCGCGCCAGGTCCGCTAGTTCCAGGTAGCTGAACGCCCGGCGCACGGAAAGCCGCGCGTCGAACTTCGTCATCGGCTCACGGTACAGCACCGCGGTCAGCAGCCAAACGCCCGCGGCTGCCAGCCGGCTGCGTTCGAGATCCGCGACCAGCACGGCGCGCGCGGCCAGGGCTCGGCAGGTGGCCAACAGCCGTACCGCATCCAATTCGCTGAAGTGATGCAGCGCCAGGGAGCAAAACACGAAATCATACGCGGGCGCCGGGTCATCCGCATCGAATGCCAAGACGTTGCCCTGGCGGAAAGTGATCTCCGGGTAATCCGCGCTCCAGCGGCTGGCGATTTCAACGGTCGCGCTCTGAAAGTCGATGGCTTCGACTTGCAGCGTGATCTGCCGCGGCCGCGCCCAGTCCACCATCAGGCGCGGGATGTCGCCGCCCCCGGTGCAGAGATCGAGCACGCGGTAAGTTTTCCCGGTGACGAGCCATCGCTCCAGGAACCCGCAGATGAGCCGGTAGCTACCGAACTGGCGATTGATCCCCGCCAGGTTTTGCAGGTCGATCTCCAGCTCGCGCGAGACCGGCTGGGGCCGGTCCATTAATTCCGGCAGGGCAGGATCGAATTGGCGCGGGAACATGGGGCCATCTTGAAGCTGAAGTGGCTGGCACCTATCGGGCGTTCCGTCTATCAACCTTAATCCAATGAGCGAAAGCTACCTCCGCTACACCGATCTAGCCGCTGCGATTCAACTCGCAAGATCGAACGGGCTGACAACCACTCAGGTTGTCCGCATCCTGTCAGCAAATATGTCTCACGGGGAAGCACTCGCACTCGCTCGACGAGCGGCTCCGCTGCTAGAGATCAAAGTGAGCGAGTTTATGCGCCTTCGACGCAACGGTTAGGCTTTTTCCACCTTCAGGATGAAACGCTCGCTGTAACCTTCTTTGCGCAACTGGTCTGGGTCGATGGGGTGGCCCTTGCTCTTAGCTTCACCCTTCGTCGCGCTGAGAAGTTGCTGTACAGCCTGATCAAGGATTGTATTCTCCGAGCGCGTTTGGGACTTTGAACGCAATGTCTTTCGCATACGATTGTCGATGTAGCCACACGATTAATGGCAAGTATTTTACAGAACTTCGGCAAGAAGTCGCTCGGAAATCGACGAACTTTTTTGCGTCCTAGGACACTGCTGCGCCTTACTCCAATCCCCGCCGCTTGAGCAGCGGCTGCACTTCGGGCGCGGAGCCGGTGAAATCCCGGTAAAGGCCGAGCGCATCGGCGCTGCCGCCGCGGGAGAGCACCGTGCGGCGCAGGCAGTCGCCGTTCTCGCGCGTCAGGCCGCCGTGCGTCTTGATCCAATCCACACTGGCGGCGTCGAGTACCTCGCTCCAAAGGTAGGAGTAGTACCCCGCCGAATAACCCCCACCAAACGAGTGCGAGAAAGACGGGCTGCGATACCGCGGCGGAACCGGCGCAAAATCCACGCCCGCCCGCGCCAGCGCCGCTGCCTCATAAGCCAACACGTCCACCGGTACTTCTTCCGGTGAGAGCTGGTGCCACGCTTGATCGAGCAACGCCGCCGCCAAGTACTCGGTCGTCTTGAAGCCTTGGTTGAACTTTTCGGCCGCCAGCACCTTGTCCAGCAACGCCTGCGGCAGCGGTTCGCCGGTCTCATGATGCCGCGCGTAATGCTTGACGATCTCCGGCCAGAAAATCCACATCTCGTAGACCTGCGAGGGAAACTCCACAAAGTCCCGCGGCACACTCGTGCCGCTGAAGCGCGGATACTGCACCTGCGAAAAGATGCCGTGCAACGCGTGGCCGAACTCATGGAACGCGGTCCGCACCTCATCGAGGGTCAGCAAGGTCGGCTCACCGGCCGGCGGCTTGGGAATATTTTGATGATTGCCCACGACCGGCTTTTCCCCGAGCAGCGCCGACTGCGAAACATACGCGTTCATCCAGGCACCGCCGCGCTTGGCGGGCCGGGCGTAAAAATCCGCCAGGAAAAGCGCCAGCGGTGCGCCATCGGCATCGAACACCTCGAAGACGCGCACGTCCGGATGGTAAACGGGTAGGTCCGGCCGTTCCTGAAAAGTGATGCCGTAGAACCGCGTGGCGGCGTAAAACACGCCGTCGAACAAGACGCGCTCGAGCTCGAAATACGGCCGGATCTCCGTTTCGTCGAAGGCGTATTGTTCCTGCCGGACTTTCTCCGCGTAGAAATTCCAATCCCAGGAAGCGAGCGCGAAACCACCTTTTTCCTGGTCGATGATCGCTTGCATGGCGGCGGCTTCGCGCCGCGCGTTAGCCACAGCGGGCACAGCCAGATTGGCGAGCAATTGGTTTACCGTTTCCACGCTGCCGGCGGTCTGATCTTCCAACTGGTACTCCGCATGATGCGCGTAGCCGAGCAAAACCGCCCGCTCGGCCCGCAACCGCGCGATGCGAGCGACGGCGGCCGTGGTGTCGAAGTCGCCGCCGTGCGAATTGCGGGCGAGCGAGGTTTCCATCAGCCGCTGGCGCAAGGTGCGGTCCCGCAGAGAAGCCAGAGCAGGCTGGTTGGCGGTGTTAAAGAGCGGCAGAGCGAATTTTCCCTCCCGACCCTGCGCGGTGGCAGCCGCCTGCGCCGCGACGATTTCGTTGTCCGTCAACCCGGTGAGTTGCGCGCGATCCTCGACCACGAGCGCATCCGAGTTTTTCTCCTTGAGCAGGTTTTGGTTGAAGGCGGTCTGCAGCGCGGCCAGTTCCGCGTTGATCGCCTTGAGCTTGACCTTGGCGGCTTCCGCTAAGTTGGCGCCTCCGCGCACGAAATCTTTCTGGTAGCGTTCCAGGAGGTATTTTGACTCGGCGTCGAGCCCAAGTTGATCGCGCCGCTCGTGGAGCGATGCAATGCGCGCGAAGAGAGCGGGGTTCAGGTGGATTTCGTCCCAATGCGCAGCGAGTTGAGGGGCGACCGCCGTCTCAATGGCCTGGAGGGCCGGGTTGGTGTTGGCGGAAGCAAGGTTAGAGAAGAGGCGGTTGACCCGCCGCAGCAATTGCCCCGAGCGCTCCAGCGCAACCACACAATTCTCGAAAGTAGGAGGCTCAGGAGCGCTGGCGATCGCCGTTACTTCCCGCAGATGTTCCGCCATGCCCTGCGCGTAGGCAGGCGCATAATCCGTGTCTTCAACGCGGTCAAACGGGGGCAGGTGATACGGCTGCGGGCTTTCGGTCAGCAACGGGTTTTCGTGGATGATCATGTTGGCGAAAAAATGGGGCAATGCAGGACCTTTCAGGCCTTGAGTTCCAGGCGGGGAAAAAGCGGTACGGGCGCGTTGAGGCGATGGCCATCGGGCAAGCTGTGCTCGCCCCCGGCATGGGCTGCGGCTAGGGAAAAACGCTGCTCCTGGCCACTCAGTTCCGGGCGCCAATTCAGTTGATCGCAGATGCCGTGCGCCGCGCGCGGCAGCACCGGCGAAAGCAGGATGGCCACACCACGCAAGGATTCTGCAAGCCAATACAGCACCGCGTCCAATGTGCCACCCTGCGCCGGGTCTTTCGCTAGTGCCCAAGGCTTGGTCTTCTCGATGAGTTCGTTGGCCAGAGTGGCTTGTCCAAAGGCTACTTCCAAGGCCAGGTTTACTTCGAAGCGGTCGAGGAAGCCTGCATAGCTCTCCACCCGTGTTGAGAGACCCGTGGCAAGGTCTGGCAGACCCTCTGTTAAGCTAGCGTTCGGTCGGCTTAAAATGCTGTTCCGGTAACGTTGAGCCATGCTTAAGGTTCTGTTAAGTAAGTTGCCTAGGTTATTAGCCAGGACCGTGTTGTAGTTGCCAATGAGCCGGTCATCGCTAAAATCCGCGTCACGGCCGGTGGTAATGTCACTCATCAGATAATAGCGGGTGGCGTCGACTCCGTAATGGTCCACCAACGCCATCGGGGCGATGCTATTGCCGGTACTCTTACTCGTCTTGGCGCCGCCGATATTCCACCAGCCGTGCACGAGCAAGGTGGGAATGTCATCATCGCTAAACCCGAGCGCATGTAACATGATTGGCCAATAGACGCCGTGGGCGGGAATCAGAATGTCTTTGCCGATGATATGCAGCGGAGGCCAATGCGCCTGGAAAACGCTGGGCTCGGCTGAGGGGTCCGCGGTGTATCCCGGCGCGAAACTAAGATAATTGACCAGCGCATCGAACCAGACATAGGTCACATAACCCGGATCGAAGGGGAACTCGATGCCCCAGGCCAGCCTGGCTTTGGGTCGGGAAATGCAAAGGTCGCCCGCGAGCTTCTCGACCGCGTTGCGCAGTTCCGCGACGCGAAACTCAGGCAGCACCAGGGGCCGGCCGTTCCGGTTGCGCGCCTCGATCAGCTCCAGCAACCATTGGCGGGAACCTTCCAGGCGGAAATAGTAGTTCTCCTCTTCGCGGAACTCGACTTCGCCCCACTCCAGGCCGAACGCACCATCGGGGCCGCGTTCCTTGTCGGTCAGGAACTGCTCCTGGCGCACACTGTAGTAGCCGCCGCGTTTCTCCTTGTAGATCCAGCGGCTGGCACCGGTGGCAGGATCCCGATCTTCCCAGAGCCGGGTCAGCAAGGCGCGCACGCAATCCTGGTGGCGCGTCTCGGTGGTGGCGGCCCAACCATCGTAGCGGACGTCCAACTTCTCCCAGAGCGCGCGGAATTGCGCCGTCACCCCATCGACGAAGACCTGAGGAGCGACACCCTGCTTTTCCGCGGATTGCTGGACCTTTTGCCCATGCTGATCAACGCCCGTCAGGAAGAAAACGTCTTCCCCTTTGAGCCGGTGATAGCGCGCCAGGACATCCGCCAGCACCTTTTCGTAGGCATGTCCGATGTGCGGCGCGCCGTTGGTATAATCAATGGCCGTCGTCAGGAAGTAGGACCGGTTCATAGCAGGCGCAGAGAGACCGAAGCACGCGGAGGCCAGAAAACAACGAAAAACGGCTCGGCGCATGGCTCACCACAACGCGAGACCAAGCGCGCGAGCCCTCGCGGTGATACCTACA
>CAXUFU010000020.1:10025-14270 GCA_964250275.1 uncultured Chthoniobacterales bacterium
CCCCACCTGGGGTCCCCCTGCGGCCGCGCCGTCTGGTTGATCGGTAGATTCCTCGTTCGGAATCAGCCAGGGATGCGGTCTAGAAGCTAAACTTCAGGCCAGCGGTCAGAGGCGAGTAAAGACGGTCGCCGCCTTCGCTCACGCCGGTGAGACCAAGATCTTCCGTGGTGGCATGGTGGCCAGCGCTGCCCGGGTGGGCGCGTTGCAGCCCGGTATCGTAGCCCAAACCGCCTTCGACGTTAATCGCGATGTTCTTGGTGACGTCGTACTCGAGACCCAACCGGCCGTCATTGCTGAACACCCACGAGGAACGGTACAGACGGTAATCTCCAAGGTAATCGGCACTCGGGGTGCCGGCATCGAGCGCCAGATTGGCGTTGATTTGATTCACATAGGTGCCGCCAGCGGCATAGGTAAAGTACGGGTGCAGGAAGTTCGTCCATTTCTGGCCCGGAATAGGAGGCAACTTGATCTTCACACCGGCTTTGCCGCCGTAAGAGTTGTAGTTGCTCAAGTCAGCACTCAAGGGAATAACGGCGTTAGGATCATTGCCGACGAGCCCGGCGGTATCCTTCACTGAGCCAATGTCTTGCCGGGTCCGGAAAGCATGATTGTAGTCGAACCGGCCGAAGACGCTGACGACCTGATTGATGTTGTACCCGGCGGTTACTTCCCCAAGTTGGGTCTGCCCATCGTACATGTGGGGGAAGTAGCGGCTGCTGACTTTGGCGGGATCACCCAGCAGGTGTCCACCACCGTCGCTGAGGAACTTGGTGGCGTTGTAATCGACATCCGCTCCACCGGAGATGGTCAGATAAAACTTCGGCGGCTTAGGCGGCGGCGGCTGAATGACCGGATTCTTATCCTTCGAGGATTTCGAATCAACGGTGTCCGTGCCAGCTTGAGCCGCGGTGAAGGCAAAGGCGCCAACCAGCGCTGTAGCGCTGACAATCTTGCACAAGGACAAGGTGGTGTTTCTTAGGGTATTCGGGTGTTTCATGTTCAGTCTGTGTACAGCAACTAATCTTGCTCACAATCGGGCGCACCATAGCAGGTGGATTGGTAATGCCAGCGACTTTTTTACTTTGCTGCGCTTGGCTTAGCCGGCCAAAAGCTTGGCAACTTCAGGCGGAAGTGTTACTCGCCTCACGAGTTACGCGGCTGGGTGACGCCGCTAAAAAGAGCCGGCAAAAATTTTATCTTATGACCCTGCCGGTGCAAAGGACTCTACTCTTAAAAGCGCCGCGGGTGGCATGACGCAACCTAGGTGTAGGATATCGCCTAAGGCGGATTGCATCTGCTGATGGCTGGCCTGGTCGAGCATAAAAACCAGTTGCGCGCGCCCGGCTTCATCGTGGGACTCCGGCTGGACGACCGACGAAATGCCGATCTGATGCCGCCCGAGGATGCCGGCAACCTGCGCCAGCACCCCGGGACGATCGTCGACCGCGAGGCGCAAATAGTAGCGCGAGACGATCTCCTCCAGCGGCCGGCAAGTCCCATACAACCCATGTGGCGTGAAGCCGTAGCAGCGCCGTTGCCCACCCAGCGCCACCGCTGCCTCCGCCAGATCGCTGATGACCGCTCCGGCCGTCGGATCCTGGCCCGCGCCGCGCCCGTAAAAGAGCGTGTCACCGACCACGTCCCCCCGCACCGCCACCGCGTTGAAAACCCCGGAAACAGACGCCAGGACATGGGAATGCGGGATGAGTGTCGGATGGACGCGGACTTCGATGCCGCCATGGTCGCTCAGATCGGCGTCCGCCTTGATGATGGCCAGCAGCTTGATCCGGTAGCCCAGCTCGCGGGCAAAGCGGATATCCGTGGCCGCCACGTTTTCGATGCCTTCGACCGAAATCTTGTCCGTGCCCACCCAGAATCCGTAAGCCAGCGAGGCCAGGATGATCGCCTTGTGCGCGGCATCCCAGCCGTTGACGTCCAGCGCAGGGTCCGCCTCCGCATAGCCTTGCGCCTGGGCCTCGGCCAGCGCTTGGGCGAAGTCGAGCCCCGCGTCCGTCATGCGGGTGAGGATGTAATTGCTCGTGCCGTTGATGATGCCATGGATGCTGACGATGTGATTGGCGATCAGCGCCTCGCGGATGGTCTTAATGATGGGGATGCCGCCGGCGGTGGAGGCTTCGAAAAACACGGGGACCTTCCGCTCCGCGGCAAGCGCAAAGATCTCCTGCCCATGCTCCGCCAGCAGCGCCTTGTTACCCGTCACGACGACCTTCCCCGCGTTGATGGCGGCGCGGATCAGGGCCAGGGGCTCGTCAATGCCACCCATCAGTTCGACGACGATGTCGATGCCGGGGTCCTCGATCAAATCCTGCCAACGCGTCGTCAGCAGTTCCGCCGGCGGCTGGATGACCCGCGGCTTGGCCAGATCGCGGACCACGGCGCGGCGGATGACGAGCTCAAGTCCCAGCCGTTCCATGAGCAACGCGCGGTTGCGCGCCACGTGTTTGTAAACGCCTGCGCCTACCGTGCCTAGGCCCGCGAGGCCGATGCCGATCTGATGCATGGGGCCAGTCTAGGCGCTGCTTTGGTGCGGTTCAGCAAAAATCAGGTTTTAGAACAGGCACAGGTGGATTTCCGGGCGCGCGTCCCAAGGACAACGCACGGTTTCCAGACAGTAAGGGACCGGCTCAGGAGAGCCATCCCTACCGGTGATTTGGAGCCGCTTCGCGGCGATGGCGCGCCCTTCATGGAGTCAGACTCGCGCGCAGAGCGAAATTGCGCTCCAGCGTGCCGCCGATCGGGATCTCCTGAATGCCCGGCTTTTGCTCGAAGGACGTCTGCTGGGCCGCGTCCGGGAGGCCCCAGCACGGCTCCAGGCAGACGAAATCGTGGCCGTCGCTCCAGAGCGTCAGGTAGGGCGCCTCCGGGCAATCCAGCTCGACGCGCCGGCCAGCGGCGGCGTCCAGCAGGGTGAAGACGCGTTCCGGCACGCCAGCCAGATCCAGGATGAACGAGCCGGGCAAATCGGCCTTGGCGAACGGCATCGGGCCGCCAGGATGATCGATGACGACGCTTTCCCCGGAAAGGAAGTTGCCCGGCGCCAGCAGCCTCTGGTAGCGGCCCGGCGGCAGCATCACCTCGCACGTGTCGAGCGAACTCACCGCCAGCCCAGGATGTAGCCCAAAACTCACGTGCGTACTCAAGGCCAGCTCCTGATTCTCAAACTGAAACCGCACGCGCAGCGCGCCACCCGGCTCCAGCGTGTAGGTCAGGCGAAGCAGCACCGCAAAGGGGTACTCGGCCGGCGTGTATTCGGCCGGCGACATCGTGTAGATGAGCGAGCAGCGGTCCACGGCGAGTTCTACCTCCGGCTCCCGGAAGGTCTTGTGCCGGAGAAAACTGTGCGTGCCGCCGCGGATCTCGCGCCCCCGGTAAAGAGACCGTTCCCCGACGAGCCGGTGCAGGTAATAGGCCATGACCGTCGCGTGATTGTTCCAGCCAGCGGCGGCCGGGGAAAGATCGCCGTCGCGATACAGGAAGCCGCGCCACTCTCCGGTCCCATCCCGCCGGGCCAGACTGACCGGCTCAGCGCCGAGGCGGGAAACCAGCAGACACGCGCCGGAGGCATCGTTGGTGAGAACATCCAGGGTCTTTCCTTCCGGCGTGAGGACATCGTGGCGCGTGCTCATAATTGGAGAGAGAGAATGGCCGGTCCTGCGCGGGTTGCAAATCGTGGCCGCCACGGCCACTTACTCCGCATGCAACCGGGCGCGACCGAATCTTCGCCAGAGGCCGAGGACGAGGACATCGTGCCGTGCCGCTTGAGCGTGCTCAACGCCGGCGGACGCGACCCGGCACAGTATTTCCGCGCCGGCGCCGGCTCGCCGGATGATCCGGCCGCACCGCATCCGCCGGTGAACTACCATGCCTACGCGGCTTGTACGCGCGGGGCTTTCCACGTGCGCCCCGCGGCCGCGATCGCCGCCAAGCGTCCCATTCTTTTGCTGCTGCGCCGCGATCTGGGCGCCAGCTTGCGCGTCCTGCGGGGCTTGAAGCGGTCCGGGTGCGTGGTGGCGGTGACCTTCAAGGAGGCCGGCGCTGTCCAACTGGCCGCCCGCCTGCAGCGGGCCGCGGATCTGCGGGTGCTCGGCTCGATCTTGGCGATGGCCGACGGCTTCATCGCGCCGACGCGGGAAGTGGAGGCATTGCTCGAGGCAATCTCTCCAGGCAGCCCCGGAAAGCCCACCGCCCGTGGCGCGTTCATCCCCACGCCTAATCCCGTCG
>CAXUFU010000021.1:0-10288 GCA_964250275.1 uncultured Chthoniobacterales bacterium
ATCCACTTCAGCGTGGATCGCCGGGGCAAGGTGCTCGAACCGCGCATCGTCTCCAATAGCGGCAACGACGCGCTAGCCTCCATTTCGTTGGAAGCGGTCATGGAAGCGGCCATCCCGCCAGTGCCGCCGGAGGTTATCGCCGGGGCCAACAGCCCCGACCTGCCGCTGGACTTCGACTTCAGCTTGTACTAGCAAGTTGAGCCAATCAGCGCTTCCTTGTTGGCCACTTCCACGATTTAGTTCAGGCCAGAGCTAGTAAAGATCCCGCTAACATTGACCGCCATGTTCATTCTTGCCGATTCGCCACTCGAAACGATCCCGAAGTTCTTTCAGAAAGGCGGTTGGTTCATGGTGCCGCTGGCAATCTGCTCGCTGGTGTCAGTCACGATCGCGTTGTTGCGGGCGTTTGCCCTGCGCCGGGAGTCGGTGCTGCCGGCGGTCGTCGAAAGTGAAATCGAGCGGTTCCAACCCGGCGGCAGCGCCGAGCAGTTGGCCCGGCTGGTTGGGGACGATCCCGCCGCGCTCTCCTGCTTGACGCGGGTGGCACTGGGGCACGTCCGCGTGTCGCGGGCGGAGAACTCCGAGGCGGTGCAGACGCGGGCGCGCCGGGAGATCATGCGGCTGGAGAGCGGCTTGGCCGTGCTGGAGCTGATCGTCGGCATCTCGCCGCTACTCGGCTTGCTCGGTGCGATTTCGGGTCTGGTCAACGTGTTCTCGAATCTGGGGACCGGGAAAGCAGCGGCAGATACCGTCGGAGTGGCGCTGGGCATCGCCGAAGCGCTGAACACGACGATCTTCGGACTTTCGATCGCCATTCCCACGTTGATTGTTTACACGTATTTTGCGAAGAAAGTCGAGGCGATGTCGGTGGAGATGGAGTCGTTGATGGCTGACCTCCTTTCAAAATGCTATTACCGCAAGCCGGTCCGGCCCGGGTCGGCGACCGGTCTGCCGGAGGAAGCGGCAACGGAATACGACGTGACCACCCCCGCCTCCTACGTGCCGCAGGCGCGGCGGCTGGCCCAAGCGCCGGTGACGCAAACGGGCGAAACGGAAACCGAGCCCGCTTAGAAGACATCGGCGACCAAGCGGATACGGCCCATGAAATTCTATACGCGCCGCCGGGTGGCTCCCGTCATCACCATCGTGTCGTTGATCGACATTTTGACGATGGTGCTGATCTTTTTCGTGTTCACCACGACGTTCAAAACGCAGCAGCCGCAGGTGGTGATCGACTTGCCGGAGGTCAAAAGCGGGGTGGCCGCGACGAGCGATACCACCCCTGTCATTCTCGCCATCAAACCCAATGGGGATGTCTTCCTCGACGACAAACCGATCGAATTGGATGCCTTGGGCGACGCGGTAAAGAAAATCCAGAACGACAACCGGCAGTTGGCGATGAAAGCGGACGAAGCCGCGCCCTTCGGCAAGATCATGTCGGTGCTCGATGCCCTGAAAATCGCCGGCGTGCCGAACCTGCCTGCCTTTACCAAAGAGAAGAAATAAGCGTCATGGTTCTGGAGATCGTTAAATACGGTGATCCGGTGCTGCGGACCAAGGGCAAGCCGGTGGACCCCGGCGACAGCCGCCTCGCACCGTTGGCCGAGGACATGATCGAGACCATGTACGCCGCGCGCGGGTTAGGGTTGGCGGCGCAGCAGATTGGGCTGCCGCTGCAGATGACGGTTCTGGATGTCGCGCAAGTCCAGCAGGACCGGCCGAGCACAATGAGCGTGAACGGCCAACTGGTGGACCTGGAAGAGTGGATGCCGCTGGTGCTGCTGAACCCCAGGCTCGAACTCGACGCCGAGCGCATCACGGGCAACGAAGGTTGCCTGAGTTTTCCGGACATTCACGGCGATGTCCCCCGTGCGACGACGATCAAGGTGCGGGCGCAAAGGTTGGACGGTTCCGAGTTGGCCTTCGAGGCGACCGGCATGCTCGCACGGGCGTTGCAGCATGAGGTGGATCACCTCCAAGGTGTCCTTTTTATCGACCGGATGAACTCGGCGGCGAAAGCAAGTTTGGGCGGCCGTTTAAAGCGCTTGCAAAAGGAAGGCGGAGCCTCGCCCGCGAACGGCAAAACGCGCCCGGCGGCCAAGGCGAAGAAGCTGGAGCCCTCGCCGACGGAGAGTTGACGCTTCGGCCGCGAAGCGGCTCGTGTACCCAAAGGTAGGGATGGCTCTCCTGAGCCGGTCCCTTGCTGTCTGGCGACGGTGGAACTTGGTGGGGCAGGAGCGGTATATTCCGGGTGCGGTGGGCAGACAGCTTGGGACGGCTCGGAGAGCCCGCCCTTACCTTTGTCGCTACGCTTTTCTGGCCGCGAAGCGGCTCGTATAACCAGGGTAGGGATGGCTCTCCTGAGCCGGTCCCTTGCTGTCTGGCAAAGTTGGAACTTGGTGGGTGGTCTGCGGGTTGCATTCCGCGCGCGGTTCGCAGACAATTCGGGAAGGCTCGGAGAGCCTGTCCCTACCTTATCTTGGATGCCGTGCCGCGGCGCTGATGGGTCTGATTAGAACGGTTTAGGAGAAAGCACCTGGGGAGGCACGTGCCGACCATTTGTTCCACTTAACCTGCGTCCTAGCTCGTGTACCCCTGCTCGACGCGGGCGGCAACGTCCAAATACCCGGAGTCGACCTCGTAAATCTCGGTCATGCTGGCCAGGTACTTTTCCTTTTCACCCGTGCGTTCGTTCAACAGGCCCAAGTGATAAACGACCTCCTTTTTCAAGGGGTCCATGTTCGGAAGTTTGGCGCGCGCGTTCTCGTACTGCTTGATCGCCAGCGGCAAAATGTTTTTGGCTTCAAAACAGCGCCCGAGCAGGTTCATCGACTTGACGCCCAGGTTCGGACTCTGCAACGACTTTTGCAGTTCGGCTATTGCGTCCGTGTAGTTGCCGGCGGCGATGAGTTGTTCGCCCAGCTCATAGCGGAACGTCAGATCGGTCGGATTGCGCTCGACGCGCTTGCGCGCCGTGTCGATGAGCATTTCCGCTTTCTCGCGGCGAAATGACGCCAGCTCCTCCTGCACCCGCGTGACCGTCACCTGAGTGTCTTCATCGAGCCCGCTGCCGTTGGCGGAGGCCGCGACCTGTTGCAGCCAGCCATCGTGCGCCGCGATGCGCTGATCGAGCGTTTTGAGCCCCAGATCATGCACCTTGCGCTGCAGCCCGGGGTCGCTGCCTTGGGTGATCTCCACCGCCCAACGGTAATACTGCAGGGCGCTTTCCAGATCGTCCTTTTGTTCGTACAGGCTGGCGATCCTGCGCACGACATCCAAGTTTTGTGGATTGGCCGTGTAGAGCGCAAACTGTTCGGTCAATTGTTGCTCGATGACGTCCTCGCTCTTGATCAAGCGGTTTTGCTGCTCGAGCGAAATCGCCTCTTCGCGATTCTTGAGCACGTCCCGATAGCTGGTGCCCTCCTTGCCGATCTGGTCCCAGCCGCCCGTGCGCATCGAGGAACGTGCGGCCGCGTCCTTGCCGCCCTTGATCGCCTCGATATCGGCAGGGTTGATTGCGGTGATCTGGTTGTAGGTCTCGATCGCTTTTTCCGCCTGGTCCGTGGCCGAGTAATGCCGCGCGAGCTCGTGCAGGATCTTCGTGTCCTTCGGGCTGGCATCGCGCATGGTCTCGAGTGCGAACGCCGCAATCTCCGGCATGTTGGCTGCATTGGCAGCGTCGCGCAGCAGCCCGTTGGCGGCCTGGCTATGCGGTTCCTTCTCCAGGATCTCCTCGGCGGCGATGATCGCGGCCAGCGGGTCTTTTTTGATGCCGGCCTGCGCCTTCATCACCGTGATCGATGAGCCCGAGAAACCCTTGAGAAAGCTCTTGTTGCCCTTGGCCGCGGCCAACTCGGCGCGCCGCAGCCACTGCCGGCCGGTGAGGAACTCCGGCGACTCCTTGAGGATGGCCTGCAAGAGCGAGATTGCGTACGGGAAGTTGCGCGTCTCGATGGCGGTCATCGACCGCAGCCAGAGGTTTTTCGAGTTCGGGGATAAATCCTTTTCGGTGGTGACGGGCATAGTTCCAGGGGAGGAGGGAAGCGGGTTAGAGGAAGTGTAACCAGTCAGGCCGCGTGTTGCCAGCTCTTTGCGCAGTTTGCCGAGCACCAATGCACATTACTTCCGTCAGCTTCAAAGCTCGCGAAACTCATCTTCCGTCAAGCCAGCCTGCTTGAGAATGCTGCGAAAGGTTCCACTGGGAACAATCCTTCGTGTGCATCGCCACATAGGTCTGGCGTCCATCGGCATGCGAAAAACTACGTGCGAACCCGACTGTCTCCTCACAACAAACCCGCCCCGGAGCAGGCGCCCTAAGACCTCACGCGCTTTGTAAGGCACTGTCCGCTATTTCGAGGCTTGAGAAGAGAAACTCAGCCGGCATGGCAACCTTTTCGCCTGCCCGCCCTTTTTTTCGGCTAACCAGAGCGTCACAAGATCCGCCGCCGCCCCCCGCGCACCTTCGACGCCCGCGCCATGCGTCGTTAAACCCAGCGCGGGAACGTGGGCATAATAAAACCCAGGAGGTATTCCCCATTGTCCGCTTTTTCAAACAAGATTCCGTACGTCACGACAAACAGGATATCGAATGATTGGCCACGTTGTTCATCTTTTCGAAGCTACAATCGTGGTGCGACATCGTCCAGCCCACCTTCAACGCAAAAACAGCCGGATGGCTTGCGCCATCCGGCTGCTGTGATTGCACGTGGAACGTGTCGGAACGTGGAGGACTTTAGTAGTCCATGCCGCCCATGCCGCCCATACCGCCGCCACCACCATGGCCGCCGGGCATCGCGGGCTTTTCCTTCTCCGGGATCTCGCTGATGACCGCTTCGGTCGTCAGCAGCAAGCCCGAGATCGAAGCCGCGTTCTGCAACGCGCTCCGGGTCACCTTGGTCGGATCGACCACGCCAGCCTTGATCAGGTCGACGTACTCGCCGGTCGCTACATTGTAACCTTCGTTACCGGACCGCTTCTTGACTTCCTGCACGATCAACGCGCCTTCCAGGCCAGCGTTGTCCGCTAGTTGGCGCAGGGGCGCTTCGATCGCACGGCGAATGATGCCGAGTCCGATCTTTTCGTCGCCTTCAACGTTGACGCTGTCCAACGCCTTCTGAGCGCGAATCAGGGCCACGCCGCCGCCGGGCACCACGCCCTCTTCCACGGCTGCGCGGGTCGCGTGCAGCGCGTCTTCGACGCGGGCCTTCTTTTCTTTCATCTCGGTCTCGGTCGCCGCGCCGACGTTGATGACGGCCACGCCGCCCGCGAGTTTGGCCAGGCGTTCCTGGAGCTTTTCGCGGTCGTAATCGCTGGTCGTCTCGTCGATCTGCCGGCGGAGCTGGGCCACGCGGCCTTGGATCGCCTGGCTGGTACCGTCGCCTTCGACAATCGTCGTGTTCTCTTTGTCGATCGTCACACGCTTGGCGCGACCGAGGTCGTCCAGAGTCACGTTCTCGAGCTTGATGCCGAGGTCTTCGGTCAAGCAACGCCCGCCGGTCAAGACCGCAATGTCTTCCATCATGGCCTTGCGGCGGTCACCGAAGCCTGGCGCCTTGACGGCGGCGACTTGCAGCGTGCCACGCAGCTTGTTGACGACGAGGGTTGCGAGGGCTTCGCCTTCCACGTCTTCAGCGATGATCAGAAGCGGCTTGCCGCTCTTGGCCACTTTCTCGAGCAAAGGCAGCAAATCCTTGAGGCTGCTGATCTTCTTTTCGTGGATGAGCAAGTAAGCGCTGTCGAGCACGGTTTCCATGCTCTCGGCGTTGGTTACGAAATAGGGCGAGAGATAGCCCTTGTCGAACTGCATGCCTTCGACCACGTCGAGCGTGGTTTCGATCGACTTGGCTTCTTCGACCGTGATGGTGCCGTCCTTGCCGACCTTGTCCATCGCGTCGGCGATGATCTCGCCGATGTTGGAATCCCAGTTGGCGGAAACGGTGGCCACTTGAGCGATCTCCGTCCGGTCGTTGACCTTCTTGGAGATGCGTGCCAGCTCGGCTACCACAGCCTCAACGGCCTTGGTGATGCCGCGTTGCAGGGACGTCGGATTGGCGCCCGCCGTCACATTCTTGAGGCCTTCCCGATAGATGCTCTCCGCCAGCACCGTGGCGGTCGTCGTGCCGTCACCGGCGATGTCGCTGGTCTTGGAAGCGACTTCACGCACGAGCTGGGCGCCCATGTTTTCGTACGGATCTTCGAGCTCGATCTCCTTGGCCACGGTCACACCGTCTTTGGTGATCGTCGGGCTGCCGAATTTCTTGTCGAGGATCACGTTGCGTCCCGCTGGCCCAAGCGTCGCTTTGACCGCGCGCGCCAGCTTTTCCACTCCGCGCAGCAAGGCATGCCGGGCGGTTTCGTCGAACTGTAATTGTTTAGCTGCCATAATGATTTACCGATTGTTTGTTTACTGAATAGTTTGAGTAAGAGGTTTGGGTGGACTGGGAGCTTAGCCCATGATGCCAAGGATATCGTCCTCGCGCATGATGAGATAGCTCTCGCCGTCGATCTTGACTTCGGTGCCGCCGTATTTGCTGATCAGCACGCGATCTCCCTTTTTGACGGTGAAGGCGACCTTCTTGCCTTCGTCATCGGTCTTGCCGGTGCCGAGCGCGACAACTTCACCTTCCGTCGGCTTTTCCTTGGCCGTATCGGGGATAATGATCCCGCCTTTTTTGACTTCCTGTTCCTCGATAGGATGCACGAGCACCCGATCGCCGAGAGGTTGCATGTTAATGGGCATAATTAGCTTTCTGTTTTCTGTTGGTTTACTGATTTGTTGGGGAAACCCGGCGATTAGAGGGTAGCGGGCCCGTTAAGCCCGCCACGTTAGATCGCTGGGAAAATGTTGCTGGCAAGAACATTGCCAGACGCTTAAGACGGCTTACTTCTGCTTTTTGTCCTCGTCGACCATCTCGAACTCGGCATCCACGACGTCTCCGTCACCACGAGGCTGTGCGCCTGCACCGGCCGGCCGCTCTTCGGCACCGGTCGCACCCGCGGCTGCCGACCCGGCGCTGGCTTGTTGTTGGGCGGCTTCGGCGGCCTGGCGATAGAGATCGGCACTAACCTCCTGGAACTTCGTTTGCAGATCTTCCTGCGCCTTCTTGATGGCGTCGTTGTCCGAACCCTCCAGCGCCTTGCGCACGGCCGCGATGGCCTCCTCGATCGGCTGCTTCTTTTCGGCAGGAAGCTTGTCGCCCAATTCCTTGAGCTGTTTCTCGCATTGGTAAGCGAGGTTATCCGCCCCGTTCCGCGTCTCGATGGTTTCCTTGGCCTTGTTGTCCTCGTCGGCGTGCGCTTCAGCTTCCTTGCGCATACGTTCGATTTCGTCCTTGGTCAGGCCGCTCGAACCGGTAATGGAGATTTTCTGTTCCTTGTTCGTCCCGAGATCCTTGGCCGAGACGTTCAAGATGCCATTCGCATCGATGTCAAAAGTCACCTCGATCTGCGGTGTGCCACGCGCCGCCGGGGGAATGCCATCGAGATGGAACGTGCCCAGGTTCTTGTTGTCGCGCGAGAGCGGACGCTCGCCTTGCAAGACCTTGATCTCCACGCCCGGCTGGTTGTCGCTGTAGGTCGAGAAGATCTGCGACTTGCGCGTCGGGATTGTGGTGTTGCGCGGGATCATGGGCGTCGCTACCCCGCCAGCGGTCTCAATCGCCAGGGTCAAAGGAGTCACGTCGAGCAGGAGCACGTCTTTGACGTCTCCCTTGAGCACTCCACCTTGAATGGCCGCGCCGACCGCCACCACTTCATCCGGGTTAACTCCCTTATGCGGCTCCTTGCTGACGAGTTGCCGCGCCGTCTCGATCACCTTCGGCATACGCGTCATGCCGCCAACGAGCACGAGTTCATCGATGTTGTTGACGGCGAGCTTGGCGTCAGCCAAGCAGTCCTTCACTGGTTTGATCGTGCGCTGAAAGAGGTCGTCAGTCAGTTGCTCGAGCTTGGCGCGGGTGAGCTTTTTCTGGATGTGCTTCGGGCCCGTTTGATCCGCCGTAATGAACGGCAGGTTGATCTCGTACTCTTGCGTGGACGACAGCGCGATCTTCGCTTTCTCGGCTTCTTCCTTGATGCGCTGGATCGCGTCGACCTGTTTGCTCAAGTCGATGCCGGTATCGTTTTTGAACTCCTTGATGATGAAGTCGATGATCTTGTTGTCCCAATCATCGCCACCCAGGTGGGTATCGCCATTGGTGGCCTTGACCTCGAAGACGCCATCGCCGATTTCGAGCACCGAGATATCAAAGGTGCCGCCACCCAAGTCATAGACGGCGATCTTCTCGTCCTTCTTTTTATCCAACCCGTAAGCGAGCGAGGCCGCCGTTGGCTCATTGATGATACGCAACACTTCCAGGCCGGCGATGCGCCCCGCATCTTTGGTGGCGTTGCGCTGCGAATCGTTGAAGTAGGCCGGGACGGTGATCACAGCCTGGGTGATTTTCTCCCCGAGCTTGGATTCCGCGTCTGCCTTGAGCTTCGCCAAAATCATCGCGGAGATCTCCGGCGGAGAAAAGCTCTTCTTCTCGCCGCCCACGCTCACCTGGACCGCAGCGTCGCCGTTTGCGGCGCGCACGATCTCGTACGGCACGCGCCGTTCCTCGTCCTTGACCTCGTCGAACTTCCGGCCCATGAAGCGTTTGATCGAGAAAACCGTGTTTGCCGGGTTGGTGACGGCCTGCCGCTTGGCCGCCTGGCCGACGATGCGCTCGCCCGACTTGGTGAACGCCACGATGGAGGGGGTGGTACGCGCCCCCTCGGAGTTTTCTAAAACTACTGGTTCCCCATTCTCCATCACGGCCATACAGGAGTTGGTGGTGCCCAAATCGATACCTAAAATTTTTGCCATAAAATGTGGTTGCCGCCCTCTGGTTGTTTCGGGTGGGCCGGTCCATAGGAGCACACGGCAAGCCAGATCGGAACATTAGACGGAAACCGCTATAGGACAGGCGTTTACATCAGACTGAGTTTTGCCGCAGGCGAGGGAAAGTGAGACATGGTGTCGCTCTGCGGCGCAACCGCTTGGCCATATTGTCACTTCCAACTTGATCGCTCCTGCATTTGGCATTTACTCACGCCGGGCGACGGATTAGCGTCTTCCGGTTGTTTACCATGGCACCTGGCGAGGGCGAAGATGCAGGCAATGCGGGCTCCGCGGCGAGCGGAAGGCTGCTCATTGGCGAGCGTGATATCGTCTTCCGCTGCGGCCGGTGCGATGGCGAGTTGGTCGTCGACCGGGACGGTGAAGGTGTGGAAGTGCAGTGCTCACACTGCGGTCACTCCCTGATCATCCCGCGCTATGTCCCGCGAGCGGCGCCCACCGAGCCGGTGGAGGCCACAGCCGAACCGGCGGCTGCGTTGCGGCAACGCTATGATTTCACGGGCTTCTCCGCGGATCAGCTTGGCCGGCGGCTCGAAGAGCTAAAACATCAACTCAAGGAAAACCGGTCGCAGGACACAGAGCTGCGCGGACATGTGAACCGGGCGACCATGGAACTCCACCGGTTGCAGTTGAAAATGCAAAAGATCCGCGAACGGCAGCTGGAGATCGAAGCGGAAATCAGTTCCGCACAGCAAAAGATCGCTCAGGGCTGACTGCGGAGTATCCGCCAGCCGAAGAAGCGCTGCTCACATCTTCTGCCGGAACGTCTCCAGCAGCTTTTTCGCTCGGGACGGCCGGGCGGTGAACGACTGGTTTAAAAAGGAAACGTCCCGATAATCCTGATACCCGTCCATTTCCGCCACCGTCGGATCGTTCAGATTCTTGAAACCCATCGACCAGTCCTGAAAGTGGCGCGTGGCAATGGTTTCTTCCAGCAAAGTTAAAAAGCCGGTGTGCCGCGGGTCGAGCTGGAGCCGCTCGAGCAATCCGCGGACGTTAGGCTCCTCGCCTTCAATGACCTGCATGAAATTGCCATCCTTGTAGAGGAGCATGCCCGTCACACCTTCTTTGGCATTGTTCCTCCGGGAAATATCCAGCAGCCGCACGAGATCCGGCTCGGAAAACAATTGCGCCGCCGAGCTAACGTAGATGATAGAGATCATGATACCGCAAATTGGACGACAACCTTGGGCGTTGCGCCGTCACGGTAACTCTTGAGCAGCCAGTATGCCCCAGTCGCGAGGCCTTCGTGCAGTAGGGGAATCCCCACCGGGCATTTCAGGCAAAATTCCTGGCGGCGGCACGGCCCGCCAGCATCGAGCTTTTATTCCACCTTCTTTTTCGCCACGACATTGTCCTTGCCGGCATTCGTGAGCTGCGGCTTTTCCCCGTCGACCGCTTTTTGGT
>CAXUFU010000021.1:10326-13912 GCA_964250275.1 uncultured Chthoniobacterales bacterium
ACGCTGACGAAATTAAAGTCGCCGCTGATTGTCAGCGCGTGGCATTCTCCGGTCACGGTCAACTTGTTGCGGTTACCGCTCACGGTCAGATCCTGTCCCTTGGCGTCGATGGTCTTGGTCACCTCATTCCCTTTCTCGACCAGGACTTCCTTGCCGTGAGCCGGACCTTCGGCCGGTTCCAACGGGTCGGCGCTGCTGTTGGCAGATGAGGAAACGAGACCCGCCAGGGCGACGAAGAGGGCGACCGAGGCCACGCCGCAGGAACGGCGCGCGAGAACAGGCATGGAGGATGTAAAGATCATAACAGCAAATCGGAGCCGGAGTTCCGGTTGGACCTCCGGGCGGCAAAAGTTCGTTTGCGCACCTAAGCCGGGCGGTGGCTCAGGCAGCGCCTTTCAGTTTGATCGTGATGATCTCGAAGGGAGCGTAGGCTACCTCGACCTCGCCGTCCGCGAGCGTCAGGATTTCTGCTTCCTGTTCCAGGCAATTGCAGCGCACCGCCTGGCGCAGCGGCCAGCCGAAGCGCAGCCGGGCTGTGCCGCGGGCCCCGTGGCACTCGTACAAGCGCACGATGGCATCCGCGGAATCTTCGGCCAGCTTGATCGTGTCGAGCACCAGATTGGCATCGTGGCAGGAGGCGAACGAGTGCGGTCCGCGGGACCCCGCCGCGGATGCCCACAGCAGCGGGGCATTAAAACGGTAGCCCTCCGCCACCACACCCGCTTCTCTCCAAGCGCCCGCATGCGGCTGGAGCGCGTAGGCGAAACGGTGCGAACCCATGTCCGCCGCCGGGTCCGGGCTTTTCGGTGCGCGCAGCAGACTCAAGCGCAACGTATCACCGCGCACGCTGTAGCCGTACTTGCTATCGTTGAGCAGGGCCAAGCCGAAGCCGTGTTCGGACAGGTCTGCCCACTTGTGGGCCGGCACTTCGTACTTGGCGAGATCGTACGGCGTGGTGTCATGCGTCGGCCGTTCCACGTGGCCAAACTGCATTTCAAAGGTCGCGTTCATCGCTCGCACCGCGAGGGGAAAGGCGACCTGCAGAAGCTTGTGCGCCTCGCGCCAGTCCACTTCCGTGTGAAATTCGAGCCGCCGAGACTCTGCGTCCAACCGGACGATCTGCCGCGCGACACTGGCGGCGCCGATCTGGCGCTCCACGCTCACCTCTCCCCGTAAAGCAGTGGCCAAGCTGACTTCGCAACGCGTCGCCGGCGGGCAGTCCTGCCGCGTTTCCAGGGCGAAAGGATCGATGTCCCAAGCGTCGTAGGCCGTGGGTTGGTCGTCGTAAATCTCCCACCGATTGCCCGGGGAGCGCAAAGCCTCACGCCCCGAGTGCTTCTCGCGCAAGCCAAGCAGGGAGCCATCCGCCGCCAAGACGGCGCGCAGATGCGCGTTTTCCAGCGTCGTCTCGTTCCCCAGGCGGGTCACCGTCACGCGATCGAGGGCTTCCACGATCGAGCCAAAACCGTAGGGCGGCGTTTCCGCGAACGCCAAGGTCCCATCCGGGCGGGCGAGCACTTCGCGCCGGGCAAAACCGGTGGTGTTCACGGGAACTGCCGCCCCGTTGTCGGGTCCCTCCGTCAACGCCTGGAGCGCCGCGCTGCGCAACGCCTCGCCGCCCTGCTGGATTTCCAGGTGGTCGCGCGCGGCATCCACGTAGACCTCGCCGATCGAGGAGCCGGGGAGAATATCGTGGAACTGGTTTAACAGCAGCAGCCGCCAGAGCCGCGCGAGTTCCTGCCGCGGGTAAGCATCGCCGCGGCCGAGCACCGCCGCGGCCGTCGCCAGGAACTCGACATCGTGCAGGAGAAACTCGCCGCGCCGGTTGCCGGCCTTGACCGCGGCCTGGGAGGTGTAAGTGCCGCGATGATATTCAAAGTACAATTCGCCCACCATCCGCGGCAGCTCCTTGGCCTCCGCTTCGAGCAGGGAAAAGAACGCGTCGCTGCTGCGCTGGGTGGTTCGTGGCACGCCTTGCAAATCGCGCACGCGGCGCAAGACCTCGAGCATGCGCGGCGTAGGGCCGCCGCCGCCATCCCCGAAGCCAAAGAGCAGGAGGCTGTGCCGAGAGCGGACGTGGTCCTTGTAAGCGCGGGCGTTATCGCGCAGCCAGGTGATCTCGTTCTTGTTGCCTTGGAGCGTGAGCGCGGTGTAGCTATCGGCGGGCGGGAAATGGGTCAGCACCTCGCTGCCGTCGATCCCTTGCCACATAAAGGTGTGGTGCATGGGCTTGTTAAAGCGGTTCCAGGACAGCTTTTGGGTCAGGAACCGCGTGATGCCGCTCTGGCGCATGATCTGGGGCAACTGGCCGTTGTACCCGAACACGTCCGGATTCCAAAACTCACGGCAGGTGAGGCCGAACTCCTGCTGGAAAAAGCGTTGGCCGTAGAGGAACTGGCGCACCAGCGACTCACCGCTGGGCAAGTTGCAATCCGGCTCGATCCAGGTGCCGCCGACCGGAACCCATTGCTGGGTGGCAACCCGGGACTGTATCTTCTGGTAGAGAGCGGGATTGCTTTCCTGGACCCAGGCGTACTGCTGCGCCTGGGAACAGGCGAAGCGGAACTCCGGGTAACGCTCCATGTAACCCACTTGCGAACTGAAGGAGCGGACGCACTTGCGGTAGGTCTCCGCCAGCGGCCACAGCCAGGCGGTATCGATATGCGCGTGACCGATGGCGGAGAGCTCATGCACGCAGGAGCCGTTATGCCGCTGGTAAAGCGTCCGCGCGATCTCGCGCGCGGCCGGCCAGGTGGCAGGGTCCGCGGGATCGAGCAGGTTGGCGATGCGGTTGAGTTCATGCAACAACTCGCCGCCCCAGGCGCCTTCCAGGTCCTCCGGCTGGAGGGCTGATTCCGCCTCCAGCATTTGCAGCACGGCCAGGTCGTAGTAGAGCTCCGCGGCCGCCGGGTCGAACCACGCGAGATCGCACTGGTCGAGCACGAACGGGCTCAGCGAAGCAAACGGCGGCGCAAACCCGGGCTCGCCGCCGAAGACGGAGTTGCACGCCATCTCGACTTCGAACGCGATGCTTTCACCGCCCCGTGCTTGGGGCAGGAGCAAGGCGTCGGGACGCACGCTGCGATCGTTGGCCACCGGTTCGTAGTTCAGGCCTTGCGTGCTGCGCCCGTCGAGCCAGAGGGTGGCTTCGGAGTGCGAGTTCCACAAAAGATCGACGCGGCCGCCCTCCCACGCGACGGGGATCGTGGCTCTGGCTTTGAACCAGAACGTTGTCCAGAGCGGCCCGAACTGCTCGCCCCGCTCGACCGGGCGGTAGGAGAGATCGAGCGCGTCCTGGCGCGAGATGCGGCCCGTCGGCGGGCTGACCCATAGTTGGTCGACCGGACGCACTTCCCGGTATATCCGGGTGCGCAGCCGCTCGACGAGTTGGCGGATGCGGTCGCGGGTGTATTTCGGGTAGCGCAGCATGGGCCAAGCCTTCTCTCCCGGCGCAAGGGACACAAGTCCCGCATCCAAAAAAAAGGTAGGGATGGGTCTCCGACCCGGTCCCTTGCTGTCTGGCAAACGTGCGCGTGGATGGCGCGCCCCGTTCCAGGTACGGTTCCCAGCCAGTCAGGGACCGGCG
>CAXUFU010000022.1:0-13630 GCA_964250275.1 uncultured Chthoniobacterales bacterium
AGTTGGGGCAGCGCGCGCTCGGCAGTGCCGATCTAGCCGCCCTCACCCAGGCCGCCACGGACCTGGTCACCCGCACGCTCGACCTGCCATTGGGCGTCGTCTCCGAGTTGCGGGAAGAAGAAGGCCGCCGCATCACCGCCGCCTCCGGCTTTAACGCCGATATCGTCGGACAGGTGCTGCCCTTGAGCCGGGGATCGATGACCGAGTATGTCATCCGCCACGATGGTCCGCTGGTCGTCGATAATTTGCAGACGGACAGCCGATTTCCGCTCGCGGCCAGGCTGCGCGCGGAAGGCGCCGTCAGCAGCTTGTGCGTCCTCATCAAGGGCCGCGGTTACGCGCTGGGCGCCATCGCCGTCGCCAGCGTGCACCCGCGCGTCTTCGCGACCGAAGACATTAGCTTTCTGCAAGCCGTCGCCAATGTGCTTGCCACGGCCATGGACCGCGCGCGCGATGAACAGGCCCTGCGCCAGAGCGAGGCGCGCAACGCCGCCATCCTGGAAACGGCGCTCGACTGCATCATCACGCTCGATCGCGAAGGCCGGATCGTCGATTTCAACCGGGCGGCCGAGAAAACCTTCGGCTACCCGCGTGCCGCCGCCCTTGGCCGGCCACTGCAGGATCTCGTGCCCACCGCGCCGAATAATATCCGCGAGCTCGCCCGCCAGCCCGCCGGCGAGGGCACGCCGCTGCTCGGCCAGCGCATCGAGATTCCTGCTCGTCACGCCGATGGTACGCAGATCCAGGCGGAGCTGGCCATCACACGCGTCCCGGTCGAGGGGCACCCGCTTTTTACCGCTTACCTGCGCGACGTCACCGAACGCCGGAGCACTGATCAACGCCTGCGTTTGCTCGAATCCGCCGTCGTCAACGCCAAGGACGCCGTCCTGATCGCTGAATCGGAAACGTCCGCGGCCGCGCCTGGCCCACGCGTCCTCTACGCCAACCGCGCGTTCGAACAAATGACCGGTTACAGCGCCGCGGAGATCACCGCCCAGACGCCCCGGATTCTACAGGGGCCGAAAAGTGATCGCGCCGTGCTCGACCAGGTGCGCAACGCGCTCGACGCCTGGAAACCGGTCCAGGTGGAGCTCATCAACTACCGCAAGGACGGCAGTGAATTTTGGGTCGAGCTGAGCATCGTGCCGGTGACGAATGCCGCCGGCGATTTCACTCATTGGGTCAGCGCCCAGCGCGACATCACCGAACGCAAACGCACCGAAGCTGCCCTGAACCAGGCCAAGGAAGAAGCGGAGAAGGCCAACGCCGCCAAGAGCGAGTTCTTGAGCCGTATGAGCCACGAGCTGCGCACGCCGCTCAACGCCATCCTCGGCTTCGGCCAACTGCTGCAAATGCAGAAGCTGCCACCCGCGCAGAACGACCGCATCGGCCACATCGTCTCCGCCGGGCGCCACCTTTTGGACCTGATCAACGAGGTGCTGGATATCGCTCGCATCGAGGCCGGACGCGTCGAGCTCTCGCTCGAGCCGGTGCACGTGGCGGATACCGTGGGCGAGACCCTGGCTTTGATCCGCCCGCTGGCCGCGCAAAAAGGCGTCATCATCATCGACTCCGTCCCGGATGCACAGACGCTGCAGCAGGAACACGTCATGGCGGACCGGCAGCGCTTCAAGCAGGTGTTGCTCAACCTGCTTTCGAACGCGGTGAAGTACAATCGCCCGGAGGGCACGGTGCGCCTGACCTATCGGGAGGTGGGCCAGACGCGTTTGCGCATCGAAGTCGCCGATACCGGCCAGGGCATCCCGGCGGATAAGCTGGCCCGGCTCTTTGTGGCTTTCGATCGGCTCGGCGCGGAACAATCGAACGTGCAAGGCACCGGCCTGGGTCTTGCGCTTTCCAAACGGCTGACCGAGGCGATGAACGGGGACATCGGCGTCGAGAGCGTCGCGGGAGTGGGTACGACTTTTTGGATCGAGCTGCCGCGGGCGCGCAGTCAACTCGAGCAATACGCGCCGTGGACACGCCGGGAGCGGGCCCCGGCGGAGATGGAGATGCTCAGCGCGGTACACACCGTGCTCTACATCGAGGACAATCTTTCCAATCTCACTCTGATCGAGCATCTGCTGGCCGATCACCCGGAAATCCGGCTGATCACCGCCATGCAAGGCCAGCTAGGTCTCGATCTCGCCCGCCAGCATCACCCCAACCTCATCCTCCTGGACCTCCATTTGCCGGACCTCCCTGGTTGGGAAGTCCTCGGCCACCTCCAAGCCGACGAAAGCACCAGCTCCATCCCCGTGGTTGCCGTCAGCGCCGACGCCACGCCTCGCCAAATCGAGCGCCTGCTCAAAGCCGGCGCCCGCGCCTATCTCACCAAACCGCTCGAGGTAGACCGTTTTCACGCTGTCTTGAGGGAGATCCTCGAACCCCAACCCGTATGAATCAGGATCAGTTGTTGCACATGCGCATCCTGGCCGTCGACGACGAGCCGGTGAATGTTGCCCTGCTTCGGGACCTGCTGGATTTCTCCGGCTTCAAGCATTTCGAGGCCACGACCAACCCGCGCGATGTGGTCACGATCTTCCGGCAGCGCCGGCCGGACCTCATTCTGCTCGATTTGAACATGCCGTTTATCGACGGCTTTGGGGTGCTCAAGCTGCTCGAGGAGGAAATCCCCGCGTCGGAATACATCCCGATCCTGGTTTTGACGGCTGACGTGAGCGTCGAAACCAAACGCCGGGCCTTGGGAGTAGGCGCGACGGATTTTCTGACCAAGCCCTTCGATCCCGTGGAAGTGCTGCTGCGCATCACCAATCTGCTCCGGACCCGGCACCAGCACCTGCAGTTGTGCGATCAAAAAGCGCTTCTGGAAGACTCCGTGCGCGAACGCACCGCCGAACTGCGCCAGACGCTGCACCAGTTGCGGGAGGCGCAGGCGCAAGCCATCCAGCACGAACGCTTGAGCGCGCTGGGCTCGATGACCGCCGGCATCGCCCATGATTTCAACAATGTCCTGTCGCTGATCCTCGGCTACAGCGAGATGCTCATGCGCAGCCTGCGCCAGCCGAACGGCGTCAAGACCGCCGACGCGCTGCTGGGCACCATCATCACCGCCGCCCAGGATGCCGCCAAGATGTTCAGCCGCCTGCGGGAGTTCTATCGGCCGGCCGATAAAGCGCAGCGGCACGAGATGCTCAACCTCAACGCCTTGGTCGTGCAAGCGGTCGAGCTGACCCGCCCGCGCTGGCACGGCCAGGCGCTGGCGCAGGGGGTCAACATCCATTTGGATACCGATCTCTGCGAAGACCTGCCTGAACTGCTGGCTGATGGGTCCGAACTGCGGGAAATGCTCACCAACCTCATCTTCAACGCGGTGGATGCCTTGCCTGAGGGTGGCACCCTGTTGATCAAGACCCGGGTCGAACCCGCGCCGCCGGGCTTCGGGGCCGGTGGAGCGCTCCCGGGCAACCCTGAAAAGGGTGCGCTCGCCGGCGCCGATCCTTTATCCGTCATCGCGCTGGAGTTGGCGGACACCGGCACCGGCATGAGCGAGGAAGTGCGCCGCCGCTGTCTCGAGCCTTTTTTTACCACCAAGGGCAAGCAGGGGACCGGGCTGGGTTTGGCGATGGTTTACGGCATCGTCCAACGGCATCATGGCACCATCGATTTGCGCAGCGCTCCCGGCGTCGGCACGACCTTCCGCTTCCTCTTCCCGATCGGCCGCAAGCCCACGCCGGTCAAAGACATCGCACCGACCGAGTACTCGCGGCCGCTGCGCATTCTTGCCGTCGACGATCAGCCGGTGCTCTGTGAAATCCTGGTCGAGTATCTGGCCGAGGATTGGCACACGGTCGAGGTGGCCAGCGCGGGGGAAGAAGCGCTGGGCAAGTTCCGCGTGCAGCCTTTTGACCTAGTGATCACAGACCGGGCCATGCCGGGCATCACCGGCGAGCAACTGGCGGCCGGCATCAAGGCGATCAACCCGGAAACGCGGGTCATTCTGTTGACCGGTTATGGTTCGGCGGGGGATCGCGGGCACTATTCACCGTGCATCGACATGGTGGTCGATAAACCCGCAACCCGGGAAACGTTGCGCCGCGCGATCTGCCAGGTCATGGCGGATATTCCGGCCGCCGCCGCCGCCACTCCCCGTCAGATGACCGACGCGCCCCTGGCGATCGTGTGATCGCATTTTGCTCCTGATCGTCGCAGGCCGCGCGCGTCAGGAAACCCTCCGACGCTCAGAGACCGCCAGTACAGCCTGTATAACCCTCGCTGGGTTAGCGCTAATCTCGATTAGTGGCGATCGATGAAGCTGCTGACCAGTTGAAAAAACTGCTCCTCCTTTTCCAATTCAATCAGCTCGCCGGCGTCCTCCATGATCATCATTTCGGCACCCGGCAGCGCGTGCGCGATTTCTTCGGAAAGCGGCAGCGGCGTGCACAAGTTCCGGTCGCCACAAAGGATCAGCGCGGGCTGCCGGATCTCGCCGAGCCGCGCCCAGGCGTCATGAGCCGCGATCATGTCGATGCGCTGGAGGGCGATCTCCTGGTCCCCCGGTTGGGTTGGGTTTGCGGTGGCGCGTTCGATCCACTCTGTCACCTCCGCGGGGTGCTCGCGCGTGTATCGCGGGGAGAAAAGAAAGAGCGCGTACGCCGAGAAGGTGGCGTGCCGGCCCCATTCGGCGGCCATCTTGCGTCGCACCTCGAACTCTCGGCGCGTGAAAGCGTCGAAACGCGCAAACGTGGAAGAAAGCGTCAGCGAGCGAACGGTCTCCGGATGGTCGAGAGCCATGTACTGCGCGATGGCGCCGCCCGTCGAGGAGCCGACCACGTGCACGGGCCCGAGCGCCAGGTGGGCCAGCAGTGACGCCGCGTCGAGGGCGAGCTGTTGCGTTGTGTACCCCTCCTCGGCATGCGTGGTGCGTCCTGTGCCGCGCTGATCCGGGAGGACGACGTGATACCTCTCGGCGAATCGCTTGACCTGGGGCCCCCAGCTTTTCCCGACTCCACCCAAGCCGGAAATGAGGAGAACGGGAGGATTGGCTGGATCGCCAAGAAGCTCATAGTAGAGTGAAATGCCCTGGGTGTTCAGCGTGGCCATGACTGGTTTCTTTGCAGGTTATGATTGGGAAGTTATTTCTATCATCTAACTATTAGAACATGGAACAAAAACCGGCCCTGTCAACTTCGCGCCTGCAACGGTATGTCCCGCTCATCCAGCAGTTCGCGGCCCGGGTGGTATTTTTCCACTCAGCGGTGGCCGCCAAACTCGGCCTGCACGCCACCGATCTAAAAACGCTCCGGCTGCTCGGAGAGCAGCCGATGTCCGCAGGTAATCTCGTCGAGCAGACCGGCCTCACCGGTGCGGCCGTCACCGCTCTGATTGACCGGCTCGAAGCGGCTGGCTACGTGGTCCGGGAGCGGGCTACCGAGGATCGACGGCGAATCACGGTGCATGCGCTCCCCGTCAAGGTCCGTGGAATCGACCGTTTCTACCAAGGACAGCATGCTAGAATGGCGAAGCTGCTGGCGAGCTATAGTGCAGCCGAGTTTGCGGCGATCGTACACTTCCTGGAGCAAACCACCCAGGTGCTCGCAGAGGAGGCGCGAAAACTTCAGCAATAATCCAAGTCCAGGATGGCTCCTCCGCCGGTCCCTGGCTGTCGGGAAGTGTGGCGCGTGTTCGCGCGGGCCCTGTGCTGGAGAACGTCTGCCAGAAAACCCGGGGACCGGCGCGGAGAGCCATCACCATCCCCACCTTTGTACGCATCTCAACCGCGCGCTTTGCACTCCTCGATCCAAGCGTCGATGCGCTTCTCTAACACGTCCAACGGCAGCGAGCCGCCGCTCAAGACGACGTCGTGGAACTCGCGCACATCGAACTTCGCACCCAATTGGCTCGTCGCGCGGGCGCGCAGTTCCTTGATCTTGAGCTGACCAATCTTGTAGGCCAACGCCTGCCCGGGCCAGGCTATGTAGCGGTCCACCTCGTTGGTAATGTCCAACTCCGTTTTCGGCGCGTTCGCCAGGAAGTAGTCGATCGCTTGCTGACGATCCCAATGGTAGTAATGAATGCCCGTATCCAGCACCAGCCGGACTGCCCGCCACATCTCGTACGTTAATTCGCCGAACTTGGCGTAAGGATCGTTGTACTCGCCCATCTCTTCGCCGAGGAACTCCGCGTACAGCGCCCAACCCTCGGTGTAGGCCGTATAATCGGCCAGGCCGTTGCGGCGAAACTGCGGCAGCGTGCCTTGCTCCTGGGCCAACGAAATCTGCAAGTGGTGACCCGGCACCGACTCATGCAAAGCGAGCGCCGTCATTTCCCACTTCGGCCTTGTCTCCGGCTTGTACAGGTTGACGCAAAACATGCCCGCGCGCGAGCCGTCCGCGGCGCCCGGCCGGTAGAACGCGGTGTAGGTGTCCGGCGCGATCGCGGCCGGGATGGGTTCGACCCCGTAGGGCAAGCGCGGCAGCGTCTTGAAGAGCCTGGGCAAGAGTGGGTCGGTCGTCTTGGCTTGGACCTTGTAAGCGTTGAGAAGTTCCGGCCCCGTCTGGTAAAAGAACTTCGGGTCCGTGCGCAGGAAATGGAAAAACTCCGGCAGCGTGCCCTGGAAACCCACCTGGGTCTTGAGCGCTTCCATCTCGCCGCGGATGCGCGCGACTTCGTCCAACCCGATCTGGTGGATCTGTGCCGGCGTCAGGTCAGT
This sequence comes from uncultured Chthoniobacterales bacterium, assembly GCA_964250275.1. Classification (GTDB taxonomy): domain Bacteria; phylum Verrucomicrobiota; class Verrucomicrobiia; order Chthoniobacterales; family SZAS-18; genus CAXUFU01. The sequence continues at coordinate 6,674 of CAXUFU010000022.1, forward strand.
GGTGGTGTGCAGGCGCGCGTAATACGCGTACGCTTCGGCTCCATGGGGCATTTGCCAGAGGCCGACGCCATCATAACAGGCGGGCAAATACTCTTTGGTAAAGAACTCCTCGAACTGCCGGTAAGCCGGGATGACCCGCTCCTGTATAGCAGCCGATGCGCGCTCAGTCAGCGCTTTGGTTTCCTCCGGGGAAAAGGAGCCGGGATATGTCTCGAACGGTTTGAAGAACGGACTGCCCGCAGGTTTGTCCACGATCTGCTTTGCAATCTGCGCCGGCAGGCGGCTCATGACGATCTTCGGCAGCAGGATGTTCTCCTTGATGCCTTCGCGCAGGAGCGCCGTGGTTTGTTCGATCAGCGCCGGCAGCTTGTCCAGCCGGGCTAGCCAATTTTCATAATCCTTCGCCGTGCCGAAACGCAGGGAAGTCAGGACATCGTCGGCATTTTGCACGCCGCCCTGCTGGCTCAGCGGGCAAAGATAGAAGCGGAAGCGGAACCCATCGATGTCGGTTTGGAGGTTGCGCTGGTAAAGATCGTCGTTGAGTTGATCGGCGGGTGACAGGGCCGCGCGGTCGATGGCCTGCAGGGTGGCGAGGGCCTGTCGCGCGTGCGCCTGGCGCGCTTCGATGGCGGCGAGGGACTGGTCTTCCCAGCGGTCATCAAAGCGATGATCGCCGAGGCTGGAAGCCCAGGTGGGATTTTGCGCCATGGTGTAGTCCCACTCCGTGGCCAGGAAGTCAGTCAGCATCTTGCCGGCGGAATCGGCGGCGCGGCCCGGCCCGGCGGTCAGCCAGAGACAAGCCAGAGCGAAGGCGGCGTGGCGCAGGCGGTGGAAGGAGGCCATCGGCGGGAGTGTTGCGCCAAGGCACGGGAGAAGTCAAACTGGCTCCGTTGGAACGAAGTGGCATGCTAAAGCGGCCTCTATGATCCCCGGGTGGGGCAGGCGCCACGCCGCTGGAAGGCTAGTCTCCCAAGGAAAGAAATGAACTTCCCCGTTTACCTCATCCTCGACGCCTGCCTGCTCGCGGCCGAAATCACGCTGGTGATCCGCCGGCGCTCAACCGGCGCGGCTCCGGCGGGCGGCGGCAGTCAGAGCGCCGATCGTGGGTCGGTGCGAACGCTTTGGTTCGTGACGGTCCTGGCCATCGTCGCCGGGCACGAGATCGCACTGCGCCACATTGGGCCTTTGCTCACGCCGCTCCTTTTCTGGCAGTGCGCCGGCGTTGCGCTGTTCGTCGTCGGGCTCTGGCTGCGCTTTTGGGCAATCCGGCATCTGGGCCGTTTTTTCACCGTGGACGTGGCCATCGCGCAAGATCATCGCGTGGTCGACGACGGTCCTTACCGCTACGTGCGACATCCGAGCTACACGGCGTTGCTTTTGGAATACGCGGGCATCGGCTGCACGCTCGGCAGCGTCAGCGGCTGGCTGGTGATGATGTTGCCCATCTTTGTGGTACTGATGTACCGCATGCAACTGGAGGAAGCAGCCTTGGTTGGCGGTTTGGGCGAGCCGTACCTGGCTTACATGCGGCGAACCAAGCGCCTCGTGCCGGGAATTTTGTAAGGGGATAACTTAGCCGCCGCGAAGCGGCTCCAAAAACAAGGTAGGGGCGGGCTCTCCGAGCCGTCCCTGACTGTCTGGCGACCCTACCTGGAAACGGAGCGTGCCAGGCACAGGCACGTTTGCCAGACAGTCAGGGACCGGCTCAGGAAAGCCATCCCTACCTTGGGTTGGACGCCGCTAAGCGGCTGTTTTTCAGATCGAAAAATCCCGGTACTCCGGGCGCGCGACCTCCGTCGGCGGGAGCAACATGCCGGCGGCGACAGTGGCATTGGTGCCTTGCTCGATCAGAATGAACGAGCCTGTCAGACGATTGATGGCGTATCCATCGAACACCAGCGGCTTCGAAGTGCGCAGCCGGATCTCGCCCAAATCATTCATCGCCAACTCCGGCGCGCCGGGTTCTTCGGCCAGCGTCGAGACGTTCAGGCGGCTCTGAATGGCTGTGACGACCGCCTGCACCGTCTGCGTCAGGTGCTTGAGGAAATACTTGCGCCCTGCTTGCAGCGGCCGCGGATGCAGCCAACAAACCCGCGCGTGCATTTCCGTCATGCAGCCGGGCAGGTTGTGCGGATGGACGATCACGTCGCCGCGGCTGACATCGATATCGTGTTCGAGCACCAGCGTGACCGATTGCGGGCAAAACGCTTCTTCGAGCCGCCCGTCGAGCGTCCAGATCTCTTTCACGCTGCTGCTGAAACCACTCGGCAGGACCATCACGGGTTGGCCGACGCGCACCACGCCGCCGGCAATCTGGCCGCTCAAGCCGCGGAAGTCGTGCAGCGCGGGATCCTGGGGGTGGTTCGGCCGGTTAACCCATTGCACGGGCAAACGGAAATCCTGCAAGTTCCAATCGCTGCCGATATGCACGGTCTCGAGGTGTCGCAGCAAGGTCGGGCTGTTGTACCAGGGCGTGCGCGGCGAGGCGTCGACGACGTTATCGCCGTTGAGCGCGCTGACCGGGATGTATTTCACGTCCTTGATATCCAGCAGAGGGAGGAAGGCCTCGAACTGGAGCCGGATCTCGTTGAACCGCTCCTCGCTCCAACCCACGAGATCCATTTTGTTGATCGCTACAACCAGGTGCGGGATGCGCAGCAACGAGGCGATGCACGCGTGCCGGCGGCTCTGTTCGATCATGCCCAACCGCGCATCGACCAGGACCACCGCGAGATTGGATAAAGAGGCCCCCGTCACCATGTTGCGTGTGTACTGCACGTGGCCGGGCGTATCGGCGATGATGAACTTGCGGCGCGGCGTGGCGAAATAGCGGTAGGCCACGTCGATCGTAATGCCCTGCTCGCGTTCGGCGCGCAGTCCGTCGGTGAGATTAGCCAGATTGATCTGGCCGCCGCCGGTGATATCGGCGGAGCGTTCGAGCGCTTCGAGCTGATCTTCCATCAGCGACTTCGAATCGTAGAGCAGCCGCCCGATGAGCGTGGATTTGCCGTCGTCGACCGAGCCGGCGGTGTTAAAGCGCAGCAGGTCGACGATGGGAGATGGAGGGGTAATCGTCACTGACATCGAGGCGAACCAAACTATGGGTCAGTCCCGGTAGGCATAAGTGCGTTCGAGACCGGAAAGCTTACGTGATCCTTGCGGCATGGGGTCGTCCGCCAACCGGTCCACCGCAGTAATTATCCGACCAACAACTTGCCGCGGCAGAGAACGTATCTCGTTTCTGGTCGAGTTGCGCCAGCCAATGCTAAATGGAGGATCACGGCCGTCCGCACGCCTTGCTCATCGGTTAGGTACTGCAGGCTCTCGCTCATGAGCGGAAGTTACCCTTTTTGTAGGTGATGTCGAGAATGCGCGGTCCGGCCCCCCGAAGACGTCTCAGAAATACCCGGCCTTTTTGCGGTCTTCCATGGCCGCTTCGGATGCTTTGTCGTCGGCGCGGGAGCCGCGTTCGGTCACGCGGGCGACGGCGATTTCGGTAATGATATCGTCCACACTGTCGGCGGGAGACTCGACCATGCCCGTGCTGATAATGTCGCCGATCGTCCGCACGCGGACCGTCAACTCGGCCACGGGTTCGCCCGGTTTAGGGGGCAACAGATCATTGACGGCGAGCCACTGACCCTGCCGGCGCACGCAACGCCGTTGGTGCGTGAAATAAATCGATGGCACCGCCAATTTTTCCTGGCGGATGTATTCCCAAACATCCAGTTCGGTCCAATTGCTGAGCGGAAAGACCCGCATGTTCTCGCCGGGATTCAGCCGCGCATTGTAGACGTTCCAAATCTCGGGCCGCTGGTTCTTGGGGTCCCACTGGCCGAAACTATCGCGGAAGCTGAAGAACCGTTCTTTGGCCCGCGATTTCTCCTCGTCACGCCGGGCCCCGCCGATCAGCGCATCGAAGCGAAACTCTTCGATCGCCGCGAGCAGAGTCGGAATTTGCAAGGGATTGCGGCTGACTTGTCCCGGAGCCAGCATGGCCGTGCCGTTGGCGAGGGCTTCTTCGACCGTCCGCACGATCAGTTTGGCGCCCAGGTCCTTGGCCCGGCTGTCGCGGAACTCGTTCAGCTCCGGGAAATGGTGGCCCGTGTCGATATTCAAGAGCGGCATGGGGATCTCCGCCGGGCGAAACGCCTTTTCCGCCAGCCGCAGCAGGCAGACCGAATCTTTGCCGCCGGAGAAGAGCAAGGCCGGCCGCTCGAACTCGGCCGCGACCTCCCGCATGATGTGGATCGACTCCGTCTCGAGATACTGCAGGTGATCGAGGAAGTAGGTACTCATCTAGGCATTGCTTGCTCGATTGTAGGGGCGGCCGCTCCGTTGCCTAAGGGTTGGCGCCGCGCCCGGAACTGGAGCGGTCGCCCGACAGTTTTCAGGCCGCAACCGCGTGACCACCCCAGGCAGCGTGCAGGCCGCATTCCCGCTTTTCGTCGGCTTTGGCCGGATCGAAGTAGTCCCACTCGTTTGGCAGATGGTGTTCGTCGAGGTAAGCCTCCATGTCCGCATCTGTCCAGCGGAAGACCGGGCTGACCTTCAACGTGCCGAAGTTCGCGTCCAGCGAAACGATGTCCAGCTCGGCGCGGTTGAGGTTTTGCACCTCGCGCAAGCCCGTGATCCAGACCTTCGGCGCCAACTCCCGGATGCCACGCTGGAAAGGCTCCAGTTTCATCAACGCACTGAATTGCTGGAGCCCGGCCTCGTCGTCGAGCGCCGGCAGCGGACCGTAAATGGCGTCCCGATGCGCGGCGGTGAGCCGCGGCAGGTAAGCGCGCAGATCGAGATCGAGCAAGGCGCGCAGCTCCTCGGCATGCTGGTAGGTGGCGGGCCGATTATAGCCGTGATCCACCCACAGCACCGGCAGGTGCGGCGCGGCTTGGACCGCCAGATGCAAGACGACCGCTTCATACGGGCGGAAATTCGTTGAGACGATGGTGCGGTTTCCCCCTTGCGCGACGGCCCAGCGGGTAATCTCCAGCGGGCTTTGGCCGCGCAGTTCCCGGTTCCACTGCGTGACTTGATCGTTGGTCATCATGACAGCAAAGCCTCCTCGAGCACCAGCGGCGTCCCGACGCTATGGATCGTGGCGTCCGCCGGCAGAATGGCCCGCTCGCAGAAATCGCCAAAGCCTTCGCCTTCATGGCGTTCGAGGGCGTAGCGCTTGATGATCGGGGTGAGAAAAGTAATGGCGTCGTCGAGCGTGGTGCTGGGCGAGACGAGCCGGTTGAGCCGCGTCCCGTTGTACCGCGCGCCGAGGTAGAGCGCGTATTTGCCCGGCGCTCGCCCCACGAGTCCGATCTCCGCCAGATACGGCCGCGCGCAGCCATTGGGGCAACCGGTGATGCGCAGGCTGATGGCGTCGTCGCGCAAGCCGGCTTCGTCCAGGACGGTCTCGAACTTTTCCAGCAGACCCGGCAAGACGCGCTCGCTCTCGGTGAGCGCCAGGCCGCAGGTCGGCAGCGCCACGCAGGAAAGGGCGTTCAAGCGCATGGCCGAGCGGTTGTTCTCCGCCGCCAAGCCGTGTTTGGCCAGAATCCCCTCGATCAGCGGCTTTTGCGCGGGCGTCACGCCGGAGATGCTCAAGTTCTGCGAGGGCGTCAGCCGGAAATCGCCCGTGTGCATTTCCGCAATCTCGCGCAAAGCCGTCTTGAGCGGCCAATCCGGCAAGTCCTTGATCCGCCCGCTGAGGATGTGCAAACCGTAGAACCAGGTGCCATCGATGCATTCGTGCCAGCCGAACGGGTCTTCGATGGTGGTAAAGTCGTAGGCGCGCGCCGGCGCGAAGGTCAGCCCGGAGCGACGCTCCACCTCCCCCTTGAACCACTCGACCCCGCGATCCGCGATCGTGTACTTGAGCCGCGCGTGCCGGCGCAGCGTCCGGTCCCCGTAGTCGCGTTGCGTGGCGAGCACGGCCTCGCCAATCGCGTTGACCTTGTCGGCGGGAATAAAGCCCAGCACATCCGCCAGCCGGGGAAAGGTTTCCACCTGGTTGTGGGACATGCCCTGGCCACCGCCGACGGTGACATTGTACCCGGCCAGCTCACCGTGCTCGACGATGGCGATGAACCCCAGATCCTGCGAAAAAACGTCGACGTCGTTCGAGGGCGGCAGGGCAAAGCCGGTCTTGAACTTGCGCGGCAGATACGTCGCTCCGTACAAGGGTTCGTGTTCCGGTTCGCCGCCGGCCACCAGCTCGTCGTCGAGCCAGATCTCATGGTAAGCATGCGTTTTGGGCAAGGCGTACTCGCTCCAGCCGCGCGCGTGCTCGTACATCTGCTGCAAAGCGGCGCTGCGCTCCGGGTTGGGCGGGCACATGACGTTGCGGTTCACGTCGCCGCAGGCCGCGATCGAGTCCAGGAGGACCTGATGCATGTGCTGGATGAGCGGTTTGACGTTGCCTTTGAGCACCCCGTGGAACTGAAACGTCTGGCGCGTGGTCAGGCGCAGGGAAGGCGAGGCGACCTCGCCTGCCAGTTGATCGAGCGCGAGCCATTGCCGCGGCGTGGCGCGGCCGCCGGGCAGGCGCACGCGCAGCATGAAGGCAAAAGCTTTTTCGCGCCCCGCCTTCTTGAGCGCGTTGCGCAGATCGCGATCGTCCTGCAGGTAAAGGCCGTGAAATTTTGTCAACTGGCCGGCGGGCTCGGAAATCGCGCCCGTCGAAGTATCCGCCATCTCCGCGGCGATCGTGCCGCGCAAAAAGTGCGAATCGGCTTTGATGCCCTCGTTGGCGGCGGGCGGCTTGGCCCCGGTGTTTTCGGCAGTCATTGCTGGTAGAACTTGGCCCGAGGCAAACTTGCGTCGATCCCGTTGAAGTCCACTAAAATCGTCCTTTTGCCGAGTTTGTCATCTCGGCATGCTACGCCCATGAACCTCACAGACTCACTCGCCAGGGGAAGACACCGGAGCGCGGCGCTGGCACTCCTCTGGCTGGTGATCCTGGGC
>CAXUFU010000023.1:0-13493 GCA_964250275.1 uncultured Chthoniobacterales bacterium
GGCCTTCGCCGCCCGGCTGGAGGCTCTGCCGCTCACCGGGCTGCCACGGGCGCAGGCTTGCTCGCCGGAGACCCATCTCCCGGATGTGGCTACAGACAGCGTCGCGGAGGTCAGCGAGTGGCAATTGCGGCGCATCGAGCGTCAAATCAGCATTTTAGAACGCGCCGCCATGGCCTTTGCTGGGCCCGCGGCTATCGTGGCGCCGTCGCCGCCGCCATGAATAACCTGCATCTCGCCGTCCTGTTCTTTCTGCAACTGGCGGTCATTCTCCTGTGCTGCCGGCTGGTCGGCGCCGTGGCCGCGCGGTTTGGGCAGCCGCAGGTCGTCGCGGAGATGATCGCCGGCGTGCTGCTCGGGCCGTCGTTTTTCGGCCTGTTCTGGCCGGCCTGGCAGCAGTGGCTTTTCCCGTGGGATCCCGCGCAAAAACTGCGTGACACCCAGAGCTACCTTTACCCCGCCTCTCAGCTTGGCCTGGCTCTCTACATGTTCGTCGTGGGCCTGGAATTTCGCCTCGATCTCGTGCGGCCGCGGCTGAAAAGCGCGCTGGCCGTCTCGCTGGCCGGAATGTTGGCGCCGTTTGTCATCGGTGCCGGGTTGGGTTGGTTTCTCTTTGCGCACACGCACCTGTTCCCGGCTCGCACCTCGCTGCCCGAGGCGATGCTTTTCCTCGGGGCCTCGATGTGCATCACGGCCTTCCCGATGCTCGCGCGCATCATCCAGTTCAAGAAACTCTCCGGCACGGCCATCGGCACGGTGGCTCTGGGTGCGGGGGCGTTGGACGACGCCACCGCCTGGTGCCTGCTGGCGGTCGTGCTCGCGGGTTTCGATGCCGATTGGAGCCGCGCCTGGCTCAGCATCGGCGGGGGTGCGGCTTACGCGGCTTTCACCCTCCTCGTGCTTCGTCCGCTGCTCGAACGTCTGAAGCCATGGCTGGTCAAAGACGGGTCACTGACTGAGGCCGGGTTGGTCGTCGCGCTGGCTCTCATGGCCGCGGGTGCCGCGTGGACCGACGGCTGCGGATTGCACGCGGTCTTCGGTGCCTTCCTCATGGGTGCCGCGATGCCGCGCGGGGTCGTTTCGCGCGATCTCATCGGGCGGGTGCAACCGCTGACGTTGGCCCTGCTGTTGCCGCTGTTTTTTACGTACTCCGGGTTGAACACGCGCCTGACGCTGCTCAACTCCGGCTTTCTGTGGCTGGTCTGCGGTGCGGTGCTCCTGGCGGCCGTCCTCGGCAAAGGCGTGGCGTGTTGGCTGGCGGCCCGCGCCACCGGCATGTCCCACCGCGAAGCGCTCGGGATCGGCGCGCTGATGAACGCGCGGGGTTTGATGGAACTCATCATCATCAACATCGGCTTGCAACGCGGCGTGATTTCTCCCGAACTATTCGCCACGCTGGTGATCATGGCGGTGGTTACGACTCTCATGGCGTCCCAGATCTTCGACCGGCTCGTAGGCCAGGGCGAAACGCTTCCGGTTGGTCCTGCCAGTCTGCAACCTATGCACAAATAGTGATGGAACCACTCAAGCGCCGCTGCTGACTAAGAATGCAACCCTCGCCTACCTCTATTCGGATGCAGCTCGGCGGCGAAAGCGCGGCTTAGCTGCCGTCCTTCGAGCCGTGTACCTCGCTGCCACGCGAACTAATTACTGGATCTGCTTCGGCCACAACCCGAGGCTCGAGATCGTTCCTTCGATCTGCTTGGGATTTACTTTGCTTTGATCGTACACCACCACCGCTTCCGGTTCCGCCTGGCTTGAACTGTCCTGGGGCGGCTTGGACAGCAGGCTGGCCCGGCTCGGCCCGGATCCTTGATTGGCGAAACCGTCCGGCTCGCTGATGCGCGCCTGACGCACACCGACGACCATGCCAAGTTCGTTCGCCACCAGGCGCGGGCAATCGCCGCAGTCCATGCCCCCGATGCGCAGGTGAGCCGTGCAATACGCTGGTGCGGCGGCAGGCTGATCCGCCGCCGGAGACGGCGCTGCCGACGCCTTTTCACGCGCCACGATCCAGCCGGGCTCCTGGCTGATAGTCACCGTCGAAAGCGGACGATGCGCCGGCTCAGGACCGTACTTCCGCGCGTCCCATTCCAAGGAAGGCGGCGCCGGGGAGTAAGCATCCTCGCCACAACCGCTGAGGCACAGGACCACTACCGCCAGCACTAGCAGTCCGGCCAGCGGCTTCGCCCTCCGGTAATCTACCGGCAGCAGTACCAGCAGACGCATCTCCTTAGCGTTGCGCGAAGTAGGCGAGATCGGCCGCCAGTTTTTCACGTTCAAAGAGCTGTTTATTGTCATAGAGGGCGATCCAACGGCCCGCTTTGTCAATGAGGTACACGTAAGCAGAATGGGTCACGTTGTAACTGTCAGGCTTGGCCGGATCCGAGGGCGCGTCTGCGGCATAGAACACACCGTAGGCCTTAGCCACTCGCGCAATCTCGCCGGTGCTGCCGCTCGCCCCCAGAAAGTGAGGATTGTAAAACGGCACGTAACCGCTCAACTGCGCCTGGGTATCCCGCCCCGGGTCGACGCTAATAAATACCACCTGCACTTTGGCTTGCTGCGCGGGAGTCAACAAACTGACCGCCTGATTCAAGTTGGCCAAAGTCATTGGGCAGATGTTCGGGCAATGCGTGTAGCCAAAGGTCAAGAGCACCACCTTGCCGCGCAGGTTCTCCAGGCTCAAAGGCCGGCCATTTTGATCGGTCAAATGAAAATCCGGCGCGGGTTGCGGATCGGCAAAGACCTCCTTCGTGAAGGGCCGATACGGGTGCAGCCTGTGCCAACCTGCCCAGCCGAGGAGTAACAGCAGCGCCAGCGCCACCACGATCAACCCGCCGAAAAGCGGCCCGCGGCGCCGGGCGCGGAGCGGAAGTGCCGGCGTGGGCGGCGCGAGTTGAGGATCGGTTTGCACGGCGTAAAAGGAGGTTTAATCCTTGGTCACGGTTGCCTCTACGGTAACCTCGAACGGGCCGGGTTCAAAGCGCAAGGTCAGTTTGACTTTGTCGCCTTCCTTGGGCGTGCTGTTCAGGTCGGTCAGCATGAGGTGGTCGCCGCCGGATTTGAGTTCCAGCTTGCCGTGCGCGGGCACTTCCAGGGACGGCATGTCTTGCATGCCCATCGCCATGGTGCCGGCGTGATCCTTCTGGGTGGTGATCATCGGCATGGCCATGCCGGCAATCGGCGTCGAGCCGCCGACCAACCGCACCGGCTGGTCGCCATGGTTGACGATGACCATGAAGGCCACCGTCTCTTTGGAAACGGGCGGCACGGCGCGCACGCGGACGTTTTCGACCGTGATTTGCGGCGGAGCGCCGGCCCGGGACGCGGTCGGCGCGGTAAGGCTGGCTATGAGGATAAGGAGCGGGATCGACCAGGGTGTTTTCATTATTTACTTATGGGTTGTTGTTTGGTGGTTCGGACCGAAAAATAGCTGGCGCAAACAGGTCTATCAGTCATCCAAACCGATTGGACGGGCACGCTCCGTCGTGCCCCTGACGACGGAGCGTGCCGTCCAAATACTTCTGGGGGCACGACGGAGCGTGCCCGTCCAAGTACTTCCGAGGGCACGACGGAGCGTGCCCGTCCAAATACTTCCGCTGCCGAGCGTGATGGGTGAAAATTCAGGTGGAGGCAGGAGGCGCGTTCATCGCGAGCGTTTCCGTGGCTACCAACACGCAAATAGCCAGCACGCATTCCCAGGCCACGTTGCGCCACAAGGTCTGCAAAGTCTGCGCGGCGTTCCCCGGCGCCTCCGGCCGGAGCAACCGCCGGTTCACCGCCCCGAAGGCGACCAATGCCGCCAAGAGGGCCACCTTGCCCAAGATCAACCGCCCGTAGGTGCTCGGCCACAGGGCGGCCCAAGCCCCGACGAGTCCCACGGCGTTGAGCCAGCCGCTCAAGGCCAGGATGAGCACCGCGGCCAGGCTCAAGCGAGAGAAGCGCCGTGTGATCTTCAACGCCGGCTGCACCAGCGCAGGATCCCGGCGGGTCCTCGCCAGCAGAAGCGCCAAGGGCCAAAGCCCGCCCGGCCAACACCCCGCCGCCAGCACGTGCAGCACGTCGTTCGGCAACAGCCACGCGCGCTGGCCGGAGGCGTGGGCGTGCCCTGCCCAGATCAGGGTGACTAGTACCGCCGCGGCCAGAGACGCCATGGTCAACTCCAGGCTGGCGGTGACCCGCGACCCGGCGCGGCGCGGCGCCGTCGTCCAGGCGAGAAACAACAGCGTCATGCCCAAAGCCGCGAGCAACCACATCCGCACCTGCCAAACGCTCCCAAAGCTGGTGCCCTGAAGCACGGTGGCCAGTACCGCGCCGGACAGAGCTTGCCCCAGCGGTCGGCCGCTCATTTCCGCCGCGGTCAGACCCAGCAGACAAACGCCGGCCAGGAGCAACACGCCCCAACTGCTCCAAGCCAGGCGGGTCCACAAGGACTGGCGTTCCATCCCGGCGCCCCAGGCCAGCAAACGCAGCACCGCCGTCCCCGCCAGGAGCACGGCGGCGCTCGTCTGCACGAATCGGCAAAGCACCAGCAGCAACACGTCAGGGCTTGACCGTAAAGGTGTAACTGCCGTCCGTGACGTGCGTATCGACCGAGACCGCGTGCCACACGACTTTGTAGGTGTCGGCGCCCAAGGACTTCGGCAGCGAGACGCTCATGTGCTTGGGGTTTTTCGGGTCGATCTTGACGTTCTTTTTATCCACCTGCTGGCCGGCGGCATTCAGGACCTTAACGTTGCTGAAGCCCGCCTCAAGGCCTTCGGTAAACCACAGGTTCACGTCGGCAGGCGCTTGTTTGATAGTGCCGCCCACCAGCGGGTCGGTATGATCGATGAAGGCGTGCGCCCAGAGTTGGGTCATAGCGGCGCCAGTGACCAACCCAGCCAGGATGAAGGTCCGGGCGGAAGAGACCAGGGGATGTGTCTTGTTCATTTGTTGTTCGCGTTCGTGTTGTTGGCGGCACCGCTGGAAGACGCACCCGGGTTGACCGTGGCGCCGCCGCTAAACAGCGGCCGGAAAATCTTGGGGAAAATGTCGTCCAGGTAGAAATGCAGTTGCGCCAGCGCACCCACGTTTGTCCCACTGCGGTGGTTCACCGGAATGAGCGCCTCAAACCCCACTTGGCAATACTGGCCGGACCACACCACTCCCGGGTTGATGGAGGCAGTCGTCAGTCCGCTTTGGCCACGGTCGAACGGCGTATCGACAACCGCTTCCACCATGGGGATGAGCCGGTCGAAGGGCGCTCGGAGGCCCACGTTTTTGACGTGTTCCTGCAAGTAGATGAGGCTGTACTCGAGGGCGAAATCCGTCTCGATACTGGCGGCGTTTTCATCGACTTCCGAGGAACGCAAACCCGTCGTCGGGTCGACGCCGCCGAAGGTCCGCGTCTTGGCGCTGCTAGGCAGGTCGAAGCTGATGTTGCCGGTCAACGCAACCGGCCGCAGCCAGGGCAAGTCCTTCGGCAGATCGCCGAAACCTTTGCCGAAGAAAAGCCCGGGCGACCACGTCGTAAAAGGATCGCGCCCGACTTCGATGCTGCCCGTGCCGCCGACGGTGACGTTCAGCCCCAGCGACGTGATGAACTCGTGCGGCGCGTTGGTGTAGAACTGGAATTTGGAGCCGACCACCAGGTTGGTCAGCCCGGTCTTATCGCGGCCATCCCGCGGGAAAAGATTCGGGGCGTCCCAGGTGAACTCGGCGTCGAGGTAAGGCGTGATCCGTTTCGAGAAATCGAACTCGACGTCGAACTCACGCGCGTCCTCGCCGGGCGGCCGGATGGTCGAGAGTGTCGGCAGCGAGCCTTCGTCGGCGACGAACGGATCATCGGTGGTGAGGGTGGCCGGGAAGAAGCGGTCTCCGGCGAAGCCGTGAGCGCGCGCGGAGGGCGGAGTGAAGCCCGCCAGGAGCGCCAAAAAGGCGACGGCAAGCGTGGTAGAGAACGGGAGTCGGTGCTGGGAATGCATGCTATATACAAGAGGTAAGTTGGAATGACGTGGCGGACGGACGGGCGCGCCTAGCCCGAAGATGGGCAAAGGTGCGTAGGCGGCGGCTAACTGGCGGCGCGAAAGCGCGCTAAGAAAGCCGGCGGACACGTGGCCAAGCGGCGGCGGCGCCTGGCGGAAAGAATGACGGGGAACTCGTCCCCGCGCGTAGCGCTGAGCTAGCCGAGGCCGTCTCGTGCCTGGAGACGGCGGAGTGTTTTAGGCCGCGACCGCCAACCGACGCGGAGGTGGCGTCGGCGGCGCTTCGGTGCGGCTCCGCGCGAAGGCGGTGGCACTGCTGGGGAAAACGACGCTGCTTGCCAACCGGAGCGCAGGCTCGAGTGCCGGACCAGTTGAAACGGCCTTTACTTTGACGTCTTCCCGCTCGGATGCAGTCGTGGGACTTCCTTTTTGTTCCTTGGATTTTGCCGCCAAGATGTCGCGGCACATTGGGCACGGATGATCCCCGTCAAAGGTCTGGTCCACCGCCATGGCCAGACACCCGGAGGACTGCGCGTAGCTGACCAGCATCTCCGCCCAGGCGACACCTTGCAAAACGGCCCAGTGGCCGCCGGCGATGGAGAACATCGCAAGCGCCGCGCAGAGGAGGCCGATTTGGCGGAACATGTGCATCGTACCGTAGAAGCATTCGTCGGCGGCCACCAAGGAAATTGTGCGAATATCGTTTTCCGCAACGTTTTGGCCCCGACCCTATTCGCGCCTACTGGTCGATCCACCGCTGGTAGGGATGGCTCTCCTGAGCCGGTCCCTGACTGCTGTCTGGCAACCTTGCCTGGAGACGGGTCGCGCCAGGCACAGGCTCGCTCCCCAGACAGTCAGGGACCGGGCCGGAGGCCCATCCCTACCCTTTTTTTGGAACCGCTGCGCGGTGTAAGGTTAAACGTAACCACACCGGGACGAGCGTGCAAAAGAACGCCAGCACCTCGACGCCCAGCAACACGCGCGCGCTGCGCTCCACGTCGAAGGCCACCCAGGCCAGCATAAGCCAGAAAAACAGGTTGCCGCTCGCCACCGCGTACACCCACGAAGCGAAGCGGTGCTGGTCGCGCAGGAAGCCCATGCTCTCGACGGGCGGCGTGTCCGCCAGTCCGGCCGCGCCTTCGCGCCAGCGCAGCACCACGACGGGCAAGAGGTTGCACGCTACCAGGAAGACCGCGCAGATAAACCCGTCGGCCAACCGGCCCGCCAGCAAGCTGTACAACCAATAAAAGAGCAGAACCGAGCCAAGCACGTTGGCCGTCGCACCGGCGTAAACGACGACCGGGAAGCGGCCCATGTCTTCCAACCGGTTCATCTCGTGCAGACGAGTGGGACGAGGAACAGATCCAGTGTTCATGCCATGCATTCGTGGCCGAGACGAAGGGCTGCCACGTCTAATCCGCCGCTTGTGCCGTTGCGACAAAGTCGACGTCCTTCGCCTCCGGCCCCAGATACGCCAGGACGGCCAGCGCCACTGCCACGACGGCCACGACCACTGCCATCGCCCACCCGTAATCATGCCCGTGCGCCGCGGCCACAGACGCTTCCAGCGTGCTCGTACCGGCCGCCAGCAGATTGCCCAACTGATACGCGAGCCCGGGGAACGTCCCGCGGACCGCCGCGGGCGCGAGTTCATTCAGATGCGCTGGCACCACGCCCCAGGCGCCCTGCACCATGAACTGCAAGAGAAACGCGCCCACCGCCACCAGCACCGGCGACCCGGCAAAAGCCCACAGGGGAATGAACGGCAAGGCGAGCAGCGCCGCCGCCATCATCGCCCGGCGGCGCCCAAAATATTGCGAGCACGCGCCGAAGAAAATGCCGCCGCAGAGCGCGCCTATGTTATAGATGATGACGATGGTGCCGACCGTTTGCTGCGCCAACTTGCGCTGGCCTTCCAACAGCACGCTCGGATAGAGATCCTGCGTGCCGTGGCTGAAGAAATTAAACGCCGTCATCAACAGAATCAGGTACAGGAACAAACCCCAGCGGGTCCGCACCGCTTGCCAGATCTCGCGCGCGCCCTGGCTCCCTGATCGTGCCTTTGAACTCGCGTGCGCCTGTTCCCAGGCCGGCGATTCCTGCACGAAAGTCCGGATGTAAAGCACCAGCAGCGCCGGCAGACAGCCGGCAAAAAACATCCAACGCCAACCCAGATACGGAAACACCAGCTTATACACCACGGCCGCGAACAGATAACCGACCGGATAACCCTGCTGGAGCACGCCCGAGAGGATGCCGCGCGTACGGGGCGGCACCGTTTCCATCACCAACGACGCGCCCACGCCCCACTCGCCTCCCATCCCGAAGCCGTACAGGGCCCGCAGCACCAGCAGCCAGCCCAGGGTCGGCGCAAAACCGCTCAAGAGTTCCATCAGCGAGAAAAACGCGACGTTGAACATCAGCGTCGGCCGCCGGCCATACCGGTCCGCCAACAACCCGAAGACCAGAGCGCCCAGCGGCCGCATGGCCAGGGTGAGAAAGATCGCGTAGGTGACCGCCGCCTGGGTCACCCGGAAATCTGCCGCAATGTGGCGGACGACCAGCACCAGGATAAAGAAGTCAAAGGCGTCCAGCATCCATCCCAGATAGCTGGCAATGAATGTGTTGCGCTGCGGCGAGCTCAACCCGCGCAAGGCGCTCCAGACGCTCTCCGGTGGCGTGCTCATGGGGCCAGGGGGGAAAATGGTGACCGCCGGACGACAGCTTCGCGATGCTTCTCCTCCGCGTCGACAAGGGAAAGAAAAATCTTTTCCAGCGCGCCGCCGGCTGCGGTATTTTGCGCCCGCAACTCGCCGACGGTGCCGAGCGCGATCAACCGGCCATGATTGATGATCCCGATGCGGTCCGCCATCTCCTCCGCGACGGACAACGTGTGGGTGGAGAGAAAGATGGTGCAACCGGCCCGGCTGCGCGCCTTGAACTCGTCCTTGACGATGCGCGCGTGCCGGGGATCCAGCCCGACCATGGGTTCGTCGATGATCAGAACCTTGGGATCGTGCAATAACGCCGCTGCGATCGCTACCCTTTGCCGGGTGCCGTGGCTGAGGTTTTCGATCAGCTCATTTTGATATTCCGCCAGGTTGAACTGCTCGAACAGTTCGCCGCTGCGCTGCTCGAGCACGGTCCGCGGCAGTTCGTACAATTCGCCGACAAAGCGCAGAAACTCGCCGGGGGTCAATTTATCGTACAGGAAGGGGAAGTCCGGCACGTAGCTGATCAGCCGCTTGGCCGCTTCCGGGCTGGCCTGGATGTCGAAGCCCGCCACGCGCGCCGTCCCGCCGCTGGGCCGCAACAAACCGGCCAACATCTTGATCGTGGTGGTCTTGCCGGCCGCGTTCGGCCCGAGAAAGGCGAAAAACTCGCCTTGGGCGATCTCCAGATCGAGACTTTCGACGGCGCGGAGCGCCCCGAAAAGCTTGGTCAGTCCGCGGGTTTGAATCATGGGGGGCCGCCTCGCTTCAAGGCGCAAGGGTCTCGTCGAGCAAAGAGTATCCGGCAGCCGTCTTGACCGCCAGGATTTGTCCCAACTGGCTGAGTTGGACGGTCGCCGCGACCGTCTCCGCCTGCCGGATGGTGACATCGTAAGTCTCGATGTCTTCGCCCTTGCCCCGCAGGACGCCGCGCCGGGCGGTGACCTCGGTGGACGCGCCCTGCTGCCGGAGCAGACCGCTCAAGACGGCCGGGCTGAGCCCGAGGGCCCGCAGCTCCGGTTGGTCCAGGAGCTCGGCCGGCGTGGCGGCTTGTTCCAGCGGAGGGGCCGTGCCGCGCCGCACCGCGTAATGGTAGTGGTTGAGGAGAGGTTGCCCGTCGATGGCGATCACCAGGCTCGGCGGCGGTTTCGGCAGCGGCGCCCCAGAGCGGCGGAGCACGTTCGGCGTGAGCTCGGAGATCGTGGACGTCAGCTCGAAGTGGCGCACGGCGTTTTGATCGTCCAATTCGAGGTTGGCCCGGAAGGTTAAATGCTGGCTATCGAGTCCCGGCAGGTGCAGGAGGGTCGATCCATTGATGGTCAGCAAGTCGCGGGCAGGGCCGGCGCTGGCCGGGAAGCGGTGGGGTTGCAATTGCAGGTTGCCCAGGCGCTCCCGGTCCTGGAAAAGGACCAGATCGGACGCCTCCTCGTGCAAGAACATTAACATAAAGAGTTTATTCGGGGGCACCGGCAAAAGATCGGACCCGCCGGGGAAGCATTCGGTGCGCACGAGCAGCCCTGTCATGACCAGCCAAAACAAAAGGATGGCAGCGGCGGCCAGGCGATAGAGCACACGCCCACACTGCCGCAGGATGGGGCCGTCTGGCAAACCTTCCCGTGTCATCCGGCCAAACCGGGGCGCGGCTGCGTTAAGTTCCGTGCGGGAGTGTTCAGGAAGCTGACCAAAACCCGCCCCGGTTTCCGCGCGGATGCCCAGATGAAGGTCGAACACAAGATCGTCGCCGCTTTTCTGATCGCCTTTGTCGCGGTCTGCCTGCTGGGGGCGCTCGCGTACTTCGACGCGCGATCCTTGCTTTCGCATAACGTCTGGGTCGTGCACACGTACGAGGTCTTGCGAAAAATCGACCGCGTCTTCCAGGACGTGCGGGATGCGACCTCGGACGGACGCTGGTTCTTGCGCGCGGGCAAGGACAGTTATTTGCAGGGTTTCAACGCCAATTCAGCTGCCTTTGCCGCGGACCTGGACGGCTTGCAACAGATGACGGCAGACAACCCCGTCCAACAGCGCACCATCCAGGAATACCGTGCTGTCGCCGGGGTGGGCCTCGCTTCGCTGCGGCAGCGGGTTGCCGCCCAGCAGGCCAGCGGCGCGGTGGGGTCGGCCGAAGCCCTGGAGGGCACGCAAGACCGGGAAAACATCGATCAGGTGCGCGCGCTGACTTCGCGCCTGGTGGAGGAGGAGAACCATTTGCTCGCGCGTCGGACCTCCGCTTCGGCCCAGACCGCCCACCTGACACTGGTGACTTTTGCGCTGTTGCTGGGGCTGGCGGTTTTGTTGCTGCTGGGTTTTTGCCTTTTTATCCGCCACGACCTGGCGGAGCGGCGGCAAGCCGCGACCGCCTTGGCGGAGAGCGATCGCCGTTTTCGCCGTGTCATGGAGAGCGCGCCGGACGCCATGATCATCACCAATGCGGCGGGAATCATCAGCCTCTCTAATATGCGCGCCAGCCAGCTCTTTGGCTACTCGCGGGAGGAACTCGCCGGCCGGCCCCTCAGCACGCTGCTCCTGGAGCGCGCGGCGCCGCTCTCCGAGGCATTGGAAGATGAGGAGGATGCCGCACGCCTCACCCGCGAGCGGGCGCTCGTCGACCTGCGGGCGCGCGGCGCGCTGCTCGACGGAGTCCGCCGCGATGGCGGCCGGTTCCCGGTCGATTTTAGCCAAAGCCCGCTGGAGGCAGGCCAGGAGCATTTGCTCATCACCACGGTGCGCGACCGGACCGATCAACAGCGCGCCGAAGACGCGCTGCGCAAGTTTTCTCTCGATCTTGCCCGCTCGAACGCGGAACTCGAGCGCTTCGCCTACGTCGCCTCGCACGATCTGCAGGAGCCACTGCGCATGGTCAGCAGCTACACCCAACTCCTCTCGCGCCGCTACAAGGGCAAGCTGGATGCCAGTGCCGACGAGTTTATCGACTACGCGGTCGACGGCGCGACCCGGATGCAAAAATTGATCGCGGATCTGCTCGCGCTCTCCCGGGTGGGCACGCAAGCCAAGCCGAGCGAGCCGGTCGATACCGGGGCGATTTTGCTGCGCGTGCTCGGTGACTTGCGCTCGACGATCGAGAACGTCAACGGCGAGGTGCAGTATCCGGATAAAATGCCGATGGTGTTGGCCGACGGCACCCAGATCGGCCAGCTCTTCCAGAATCTGATCGGTAACGGCTTGAAGTTTCACGGGGAAGCGGCGCCCCGGATCGAGGTGAGCGCGGCGTTGGACGCCGAGGACGGCTGGTGGCGCTTCGCCTTCAGAGACAACGGGATCGGCATCGAGCCGCAGTATTTTGAGCGTATTTTTGTGATCTTCCAGCGCTTGCACGCCAAGGAGCGTTACGCCGGCACGGGCATTGGGCTGGCGATCTGCAAAAAGATCGTCGAACGCCTTGGCGGCAAGCTTTGGGTGGAAAGCAAACCGGGCGAAGGCACGACTTTTCTCTTCACGTTGCCCGCCGTTCCTATACAGGTATGAGAGACAAGCGCCTACTTGCCATGCGGCCCATCGAAATTTTGCTTGTTGAAGACAACCCTGGGGACGTGCGCCTGACGCGCGAAGCCCTGCAGGAAGCCAAGGTGCGCAATAACCTCGCCGTGGCGAACGATGGCGTCGAGGCGCTGTCGTACTTGCGGCGGGAATCGCCCTTTGAGAACGCGACCCGGCCGGACCTGGTGCTGCTGGATTTGAACCTTCCCCGCAAGGACGGCCGGGAAGTCCTGGCCGAGATTAAAGCCGACCCGGATTTGCGGCGTCTGCCAGTGGTAGTGCTGACCACCTCCAACGCGGAGCAGGACATTCTGGAGAGTTATAACTTGTACGCGAACTGTTACATCACCAAGCCGGTGGATCTGGATCAGTTCCTGGGGATTGTAACGTCGATCGAGGATTTTTGGCTGACCATCGTCAAGCTGCCGGTGTAAAGCGTTGCGTTGCTTCATCAGAGCGGAACCATGCCGATCGATCCGGATGTCCGCTGGAAGCAGCGCTTGCAGAGCTTCAGCCGCGGATTAGCGCTGTTGCGCCTAGGGCTGGCAGGCGGGGCTGAAGCGTTGAATGAACTCGAGAAAGAAGGTTGTATCCAGCGTTTCGAGTACTGCCTCGAACTCGCCTGGAAAACGGCCAAGGACTATCTTGAGTATGCCGGCGTTGTAATCCAACCGGTTTCGCCCCGGCAAGTGATCAAAGAGGCCTTTGCCGCAGGGATCGTGTCGGATGGGCGGGTTTGGATCGAGATGTTCGATCAACGTAACTTACTTTCGCATACGTATGATAGCGCGGTCTTCGGCCAGGCGGTGGAGGCGCTACAGGCGCGCTACCTTCCCGCGCTGGAGCAGCTCCATGCCTTCTTAACAGCTCAAAGCGTCTCGTGAAAACACCCGCCCTTACTGCGACGGAGATCGAGTTGCTTTGCTCCGTGTTCCGCCGGCATCCGGAGATTCAGGCGGTCAAACTTTACGGCTCCCGCGCCAAAGGCACGCATACCCCGCGCTCAGACATCGATCTCGCCTTCTGGGGCGACGTAGATGCGCTGCGCGCACAATCGATCGCAAGCGAACTCGACGAACTGCCGCTGCCGTACACTTACGACGCCAGGCCATTCTCGAGCATCCAGTTGCCGGCGCTCCGTGAGCACATCGAGCGCGTCGGGATCCCGATCTACCCGGAGTCTTGAGGCAGGCTGCCAGTCACTAAGATAAGGAAGATATTGGTGAACAGTCATTGCCGGTATTGTAGGGCGGGGGGGGGGGGGGGGGGGCGGGCCGCCGCCCACACCACCCCCCGCCCGCCCCCCGCCCCCCACAGC
>CAXUFU010000024.1:0-207 GCA_964250275.1 uncultured Chthoniobacterales bacterium
GGGTCGGGTGCAACTGCCGCCGGGGCGACGTTGGCGTTGACTGGCTTGCAGCCGCTGGTGGTCACTGCGCCCCTGGTCGCGCTGGCAGGCGCGATTCTCGGAGCGCTTTTTGGCGCCGGCGCGGCGATGGCGCAACTGGCCAGTCTCGGGATCATGAAGTCGCGCCAGGATTATTATCAGCAGAGAATCGACGCCGGCGGTTATCTG
>CAXUFU010000024.1:274-3005 GCA_964250275.1 uncultured Chthoniobacterales bacterium
GGCGCTGCGCGTTTTCGAGGAGTCGCATGCGAAAGACATCGAGCTTTTCCGCCTGACGAAAAAGCTGACGTAAGCCCGCTTCCCTCCGCCTCAGCGGCTCCAAAAAAAAGTAGGGATGGCTCTCCTGAGCCGGTCCCTTGCTGTCCGGGAACGTGCCGTTCACCCGACGCTAGAGCAGAGTAAAAAATCTTGTAGCCGCTGCTCGAAGCTTTGTAGCGGGGGGGGGGGGGTTGGGAGGGTGGGGGGGGCGCGGGCGCCCCCCGCCGGCCCGCTTCAGCCCCCCACCCCCCCCCCCCGCTACAACCGAAACTTACCGGCTACAAGATTTT
This sequence comes from uncultured Chthoniobacterales bacterium, assembly GCA_964250275.1. GTDB lineage: Bacteria > Verrucomicrobiota > Verrucomicrobiia > Chthoniobacterales > SZAS-18 > CAXUFU01. The sequence continues at coordinate 604 of CAXUFU010000024.1, forward strand.
CTAATCTGCTCTCAAGGTGGTCTTGGCGCCTCCCCCCTAACCGTCAGGACCGCCTCAGGCGAGCCACGTTTTCTCCGAGTGCGACCGCAGCTCCGCCGCAGCCGCAGCATCTGCTTTCCTGCTTGCGTCCCGGTGGCCTTGCGTTAAGTAGCTCGCCACTTCCCTCTTCTGCTCAACGGCTTGGCGTCCACGGGCCACCTCTGCCGCTGATCCGGTAGGCGGACGAAGATCGAGCAATGATTGTCAGCAAAGCGACCAGCCGTCCACGCAACGTGGACGCCCCCCGCGCCGCCGCCATCCTTTACGGCGATTGGGGGACGAGCAAGGCGTACGTGATCGGCCTGGCGTTCGCGGTCGCCGGTTACAGTTCCTTTTGGCTCATCGTGGCGATGTGCTTCCTGACCGGACTCGTCGGCCTTAACTACGTCGTCATCTGCAAGCACTATCCCGATGGCGGCGGCGTTTACGCCAGCGTCCGGCATCGCTCGGAGGTCATTTCGATCATCGGCGCGTTCCTGCTCATCGCCGATTACATCGTCACGGCCGCGATCTCGGCTCTTTCGGCTTTCCAGTATCTCGGCACGCCGCACCCGGAGATGTTCGCAGCGGTGGCCATTGCGCTGATCGGCGCGCTGAATCTGCTCGGGCCCAAGCACACCGGCGGCCTGGCGGTCGTCGTTTCCATCCTGACGGCGGCGGTGGTGCTCGTCCTGGGGGCTTTTACGCTGCCGCACCTGGGCCAGGCGGTGCACAACATGCATCCGCTGACCGGCGGCTTCGGCAAGAACTGGGGCGGCTTTGTTTCCATCGTGCTGGCGCTCTCGGGCGTCGAAGCGATCGCCAACGCCACCGGCGTCATGAAGCTCGACCCCGGCAGCACCCCGGAAAAGCCGAGCGTGACCCGCACGTCGACTCCCGCCATCCTCTGGGTGGCGGTGGAAGTCTGCTTTTTTACGGCTCTGCTCGGCCTGGGCATGCTCGCCCTGCCGTTGACCACCGGGCCAGGAGATTCCTCTGGCCTGGAAGTCAACGCGCCGGGTGCTCCCGGCGTGCGTGACTACATGCTCAAGCACATGGGCCATGAGTTCGTCAGCAGCGCGCTCGGCGGTTGGTGGGGCGCGGCGTTTGCCACGGTAGTGGCGGGCGTTTTCGGCCTGCTGCTGCTTTCGGCGGTTAATACGGCCATCGGCGACTTGGTGACCATCCAGTTCCTGATGTCGCGCGACGGCGAGATGCCGCCCATCTTCCGCAGCCTGAATCGTTTTGGCGTGCCGCTGCTCGCGGCGGTCGCGGCCACGATTATTCCCTTGGGTCTGGTGCTCGCGGTCAGCGATATGTCGGGTTTGGCGGATCTCTACGCCGTGGGCGTCGTGGGCGCTATCGCCACGAATCTGGGGGCGACATCGACCGATTGGAAAATGGCGCTCGGGAAATGGGAACGCGGCCTGATGTTCTGCACCTTCGTGATCATGGCGCTGATCGAGGTCTCGCTGCTGATCGACAAACCGAACGCGCGCTATTTTGCCCTGACCGTGCTCGTGACGGGCCTGGTCCTGCGGGAACTCGCCAAGGAGCGCGCGGCCCGTAAAAAACAGCGGGAGGAAGCGGGCGCGGCCACCATTGGGGTGACGGCGCCCTCGGCCACCGTGTCCCGCTCCCTGGCGACCACCTCCGCCGAGAGCAGTGGCGACCCGATGCTCTGCGCCGTGCGCGGCATGGGGCGCACCCTGGATTTCGCGCTGAAGGAGGCGGAAGAAATCCACCGGCCGCTTTACCTGTTGTTTGTGCGGGAGCAAACCGTGATCACCAGCGAGGATCGGCGCCGCAAATGGATGGACGATGAGGAAGCCGGCGGCATCTTCCGCTACGCGCGCGACCGGGTGGAGGGCAAGGCGACCATGCTGCCCTGTTACGCCGTCAGCGACTCAGCCGCGGGCACCATTGTGGACGTGGCCGCGACGGTGGGAGCGTCCCGCCTGATCCTCGGGGCGCCGCACCGCGGCGCGCTGGTGAACCTGTTGCGCGGCAACATCGTGCGCGAGGTATCCGATCTCCTGCCAGACGACATCGAGTTGCTGGTGTTTGCGTAATCTTTTGCAGCGCTCCGAATTGTAGGGCGGGCGCTTCGCCTGCCGGGCACAGCGCAATCCCTGGGAGGCGGAGCGCCGACTAGAGGCGTTTCGACGGTCATAGACCGCCGCTACAGGGGTCTACAGCAGATGGAAAAATCATATCCGCCGCTCGAAGCTTTGTAGCGGCGGTCTGTGACCGTCGGCGACCCGCGGGGGGGGCGACCCGCGAAATTGCCGCTTGGTAGATGCCCCCAGCCAGAGCAAAGTGGCCACATGCCAGCCCGCGCCGAACTGCGGATTGGGGATCGCACTCTCTCGGTCTCCAACCTG
>CAXUFU010000024.1:3015-6644 GCA_964250275.1 uncultured Chthoniobacterales bacterium
TTACCCAAAGACGGGCTTTACCAAGGCCAACGTCATCGATTATTACGCCCGTATTTCCGGCGTGCTGTTGCCGCACCTGGAGGACCGGCCGTTGACGCTCAAGCGCTACCCCAACGGGGTCGACGGCGAATATTTTTACGAAAAGAAATGCCCGGCCAGCCGCCCTGCCTGGATCAAGACGACCGCGGTCTGGAGCGAGCATAACAACGATCACATCAACTACTGCACCATCGATAGCGTCGCCAGCCTCGTCTGGGCCGCAAATCTGGCGGATCTCGAGCTGCACACGTTCATGGCAAAAGCGCCGCAAGTGCTGCGGCCGACCATGGTCGTCTTCGATCTCGATCCGGGGCCGCCCGCGGACATCGTCTTATGCTGCCAGGTGGGGCTTTGGCTGCGGGATCTGTTGCTCGAGCTGGGCCTGGAGAGTTATCCAAAAACTTCCGGCTCCAAAGGCCTGCAAATCTACGTGCCCTTCAATCTGCCGAAGCTCAGCTACGACCAGACCAAGCCGTTCGCCAAGCAAGTGGCGGAGCATTTTGCCGCGGCGCATCCGGCGCTGGTCGTTTCGGACATGAAGAAGGCGCTGCGGACCGGCAAAGTCCTGGTCGACTGGAGCCAAAACGACGATCACAAAACGACCATCTGCGTTTACTCGTTGCGGGCGAAGGAGACGCCGACGGTTTCCACGCCCGTGACGTGGCAGGAAGTCGAGAAAACGCTCAAGAGCCGCCGCGCCGGCGACCTTTCTTTCACCTCCGAGACCGTGCTCGCCCGGGTGGAAAAGTCGGGGGATCTCTTCGCCCCGGTGTTGAGCCAGCGGCAGAAGTGGCCCAAAAAGCTGCCCTTCGCCCACTAAAAAAGGTAGGGATGGCTCTCCTGAGCCGGTCCCTGACTGTTTGGCCAGCGTGCCTGGACCCGGGCCGCACCACTCACGTAAACGCTTCTCCGGCCAGCCAGGGACCTGGTCTTAGACCCATCCCCACCTTTTTTTGGACCGGCAATGCCGGGGGTGTGATAGCGTGCCGGGATGAGGTCTCTCCCCCGTCCTATCCCCGTTTTGCAGTTGCCGGTGTTTCTCTGCGCGATGCTGGCAATGACAATGGTGCTGGCCGCCTGCGGCCCGAGCCATCGGCCGGCGTCCGCTCTTTCCGAGCAGGACCGGACGGTCCTGGCGGACTACGAAAAAATGCGCGCCGGCCTGGCCAGTGACGATGCGCGCAAGGTGAAAGCCGCGGGCACTGACTTGATCGCGTGTTTGAAAAAAGGGCCGGCCACGCCGGCGTCCAACCGCCTGATCGACCAAACCCAAGCCGTGACCAACGCGAAGGCGCTCGACACCATGCGCGATCTCTTCCGTCCCCTCAGCGAGAGTCTGATCCCCCTCGCCGCGGGCGTCGACGGTTACTACATCCTGACGTGTCCGCCCGGGTTTCAAGGCGATTGGATCCAACAAACGCCGCAGGCGGATAACCCGTATTTCGGCCAGGTCATGCGCAACTTCGGGTCGGTGAAGAAGTGACGTGGCTCCGGCCGGAAATTGCTGCTTGGGCAAGCACCAGCGTTCCCCAGCGCACCTGGCGAATTTTGCCAGGATGGTGAAAGTCACCTGGGATTTGCGGCGGTAAACAAGGGGCCGTAAAGGAAAGCTTAATTGTAAGTGGCTCTCCTAGAGTGGCTTACAAATTGTTCTCGGAGCGCGGCATCCTGGCTGCTATCCTGGTCGGCGAGCGAGCTGGTTCAACAATGAACACATTCTCGCCTGCGTGACTCCAACATCCTGCCTTCCTCTCGAAAGACCCGCTTATGCTTTCCTCGTCTCCTCCGGATTCGGCTCTCCCAGCCTCGCAGCACCCCGGGCAGGTCGCGACCAAAAACCCCGTGCCCAGCGCCGAGCCCAAACGCAAGCGCAAGCTGCGCGGCCGGTGGTATCTGCTGCTGGCCGTGCTAGTGCTCGCCGGGGTGAGCGCGTACTTCTACGCGCAGAGCCAAAAGGAAAAACCGATCAGCGTGACCGTTGAGCCGGCGACGCGCCGCACGATCGTCCAACTCGTCTCGGCCACGGGTAAAGTGCAACCGGAGACCGAGGTCAAAATCTCGCCTGAAGTGGCCGGGGAGATCATCGAGCTGCCGGTCGTCGATGGGCAGGTGATCAAGAAGGGCGATCTTCTCATCCGCATCAAGCCGGACAATTATCAGGCGCAAGTCGCCCAGGAAGAGGCTGCCATCAGTGCGGCCAAGGCGCTCTGCGTGCAAAACCAGGCGCAGTTGCTCAAGGCGCAGGAGGATCTCAAACGCTTTACCGACCTCTACAACCGCAAGGTTATCAACGATACGGACATGACGAACTATCGGACCGTCGCCGATGTCGCCGCGGCCACCTTGCAAGCCAGCCAGGCCGGAGTAAAGCAGGCGGAAAGCTCGCTCAACCAGGGGCGCGATCTGCTCGCCAAGACCTCGATCTATTCGCCGATCGACGGGCGGATCAGTCTCTTGAGCGTGAAACTGGGCGAGCGCGTCGTAGCCACCGGCGAGTTTCAAGGCACCGAGGTCATGCGCGTGGCGGATCTATCGCGGATGGAAGCGCGGGTCAACGTCAACGAGAACGACGTCGTCAACGTCAAGCCGGGTGATCAGGCGAATATCTCCATCGACGCGTATCCCAACCGCGTCTTTCGCGGCGAGGTCTATCAGATCGCCAATACCGCCGTGACGACCGGCGAGAACACCACGGACGAAGTCACCAACTTCGAGGTGCGCATCCATATCCGCCTCGACGACGCCAACTTGCGGCCTGGCATGAGCGCGACCGCCGACGTCGAGACTGCCACCGTGCGGGACGCGGTCGCGGTCCCGATCCAGGCGGTCTCGGTGCGCAATCTGGCCGATAAACTCAGCCCGGAGGAGCGGGACAAAGCCAAGCTCAAGGCCGCCGCGGCGGCGCAGGCGGCGGATGACAACTCCGTTGACCTGGAAAAGAACAAGGCGGTCACCGAGCGCGAAAAAGCGGAAGTGCGCAAGCTGCAGAAGGTCGTCTTTATCAAGACCAACGACCTGGTGCATGTCCGGGCGGTTGAAACCGGCATCGCCGATAATAGCTATCTCGAAATCAAGAGCGGCGTCCATCCGGGCGAGTCAATCGTCAGCGGACCTTACCGCGCGATCAGCCGGTTGTTGAAGGATGGCTCGAAGGTCGTGCTCGACAAAGTCGTGCCGTAAACCTTCCGCGGGGGCGTGCCCAAACAACCACTCGTCATGAGCTCTACTGCCCTGGCCGCATCGGCCCTGCCCAAAGCCATCCGGCCACCCGGCGACCTCGTCATCGAGATCGAAGAGGTGACCAAGAAATACGTCATGGGCAGCGAAACGATCTACGCCTTGCGCGGCGTCTCGCTGAGCATCCGCCGCAACGAATACCTGGCCATCATGGGCCCGAGCGGCAGCGGCAAATCCACCATGATGAATATGCTGGGCTGCCTGGATACCCCCACCACGGGCAAGTACGAGTTCAACGGCAAGGACGTGGCCAGCATGGACGACGATGAACTCGCCACCATCCGCAACCGCGAGATCGGCTTCGTCTTCCAGACCTTTAACCTGCTGCCGCGTTCCGATAGCCTGCACAATGT
>CAXUFU010000024.1:6654-13487 GCA_964250275.1 uncultured Chthoniobacterales bacterium
GAACTGCCGTTGATTTATGCCGGCGTCCCCGCCGCGGAACGCCGCGTGGTCGCCCAGCAGGCGCTCGAGAACGTGGGCCTGGGCCATCGCCTGCACCATCGGCCAAACGAACTGTCCGGCGGCCAGCGCCAACGCGTGGCGATCGCCCGCGCCCTGGTCAACAACCCCTCGATCATCCTGGCCGATGAACCAACCGGCAATCTCGATAGCCGGACGGGCGAAGAAATCATGGCCTTGCTCGAAGACCTTTATGGGCAAGGCCACACCATCATCGTCGTCACCCACGAGCCGGATATCGCGGCACACGCGCGGCGCATCGTCCGGCTGCGGGACGGGCTGATCGAAAGCGACACCTGACCCATGTTGCGTCTGCGCTTCGAGTTCCTGGAGAGCTGCAAGATCGCCTACGCGCAGATCGCGGCCAACCGCACGCGGAGCCTGCTCACCGCCCTGGGCGTGATCATCGGCATCGTGGCGGTCACTCTGATGGGCACGGCCATCAACGGCATCAACACCGGCTTCAACCGTTCCATGGCTTTGCTGGGCGACGACATTCTCTACGTGAGCAAAGTTCCCTGGTCGAGCGATGAAGACGATTGGAAATTCCGCAACCGGCGCGAGATCAAGGTCGAATATGCCGACCGGCTGCAAACGATCATCGATGCCACGCGCGGCTCGCTGCTCCTCAAGGCCGTGCCGACCGCCAACACGATCCGCAACGTCGTGCGCGGGGAGTACGAAGCCACTTCCGTCTTTACCCTGGGTACCACTGACGACTACGTCAACATCAGCAAGGTGGATCTGCGGGAGGGCGGTTTCTTTAACAACACGGAAAGCCGCGGCGGCCGCAACGTCTGTGTGCTCGGCTGCGACGTGGCGGACGCGCTTTTCCCGGAACGCTCCGCTATTGGTCAGACCGTGCAAATGGCGGACCAGGCCTTCCGCGTAGTCGGCATCTTTGTCAAACAAGGGTCATTCCTCGGCCTGTTCAGTTTCGACGATCAGATCGTCCTGCCGCTGAACGCCTTCCGCAAGTATTTCTCCCGGAAAGACAGCCAGACGGATATACGCGTCAAGGTCGTCGATAAAGAACGCATCGACGACGCCAAAGCGGAACTCGCGGGCGACATGCGCCGGGTGCGGGGCCTTTTGCCGGAGCAGGAAGACGATTTTGCCATCAGCGCGCAGGAATCGTTTAAGAGCACGCTCGGGCCGGTCAAGGCGGGCATCGCCATTGCCGGGTTGTTCATCACTGGGTTGGCTTTGTTTGTCGGGGCGATCGGCATCATGAACATCACGTTTGTCAGCGTGCGCGAGCGCACCCGGGAGATCGGCACGCGCAAGGCGTTGGGTGCGCGGCGCCGTACGATTCTGCTGCAATTCTTGATCGAGGCGGTGTCGATCTGTTTCCTGGGCGGGTTGGCCGGCCTGATGGTTTCGTACCTGCTTTTCCAGGCGGTGGGCGCGATCTTCCCGAACTTTCCCATCGAGTTCTCGCTGGACCTGGTCATGACCGGGTTAGCGGTATCGGTCCTGACCGGCGTGGTCTCCGGCTTCGCGCCCGCCTGGTCTGCGTCACGGCTCGATCCGGTCACCGCCCTGCGCTACGAATGAGCTCTTTTCTCTGCTTCCCAGCTAGGGCGGGCGTCGGCGTGCCAGGCAAGATGCCCGGCACGGCCGGCCTACCCGGGAATGGAAATCCGGCTGTAGCGGCGGTCTATGACCGTCGAAATCCGTCCGCAAAATGAAGCGCCTCCGACGGTCATAGACCGCCGCTACAACAAGCCTGCCGCTACAACAAGCCTTCGACGCTGAGAGATTGCCGCTACAACAGAGTAAGCCGCCAACGGAACAGCATTATGCCTCTCAAGGAAATTATCTGGCTCGCCTATTCGGCGCTCAGCGCCAATAAGCTGCGTTCCGGGCTGACCATGCTCGGGATTACCATCGGCGTTTTCTCCGTCATCAGCGTCATGACCGCCACCGGCGCGCTGCAGAGTTCGGTCGAGACCGGCTTAAGTTTTCTCGGCTCGAACATCTTCCAATTCTCCAAGGTCTCGCCTCTGGGGCAGGGTGGTCCGCAAGCCAAGGCTAAATACGCCAACCGGCGCAACGTGACCTACGCGGAGGCTTTGCGCTACGTGCACTTGATGGAGGGCACGGGCGCCGTCGTCAGCCTCAAGTGCTTCGATAACGGCCGCCGCATCACCTACGGGCGTTTGCGGACCAATCCGAATATCCAGATCTGCGGCACCAATCAATACTTCATCGTTTCGAACAATTTCAAAATTGCCGAGGGGCGCAACTTCAACGAAGCCGACGTGGCCCTGGCGCGCAACGTGGCGATCATCGGGCAAGACATCCGCACGCGCGTTTTCCCGGTCGAAAGCGCGCTGGGCAAGACGATCAAAGTCAGTGGCAAGAACTTCATCGTGATCGGGACGCTGGCGGAAAAAGGCGGGTCGTTCGGCGGCAGCGAAGACAATATCGCGCTCTTGCCGATCACCCGTTATTTCGAGGACTTCGGCCAGGTGGGCCGCACCGTGAACATCGCGACGCAGCCCTCTTCCCAGGAAACCTACGAGCGCACGTTCAACCCGGCCATCGGCGCGATGCGGCGGGCGCGCGCCCTGCCGCCGGGCGCGGACAACGACTTCGAGATTTTCTCGAACGACTCGCTGGTGGCAGCGTTCGCTTCGGTGGCCGACGCCATCCGGGCCGGCGCGTTTGTGATCAGCTCGATCGCGCTGTTGGCGGCGGGGATCGGCATCATGAACATCATGCTGGTGAGCGTGACGGAGCGCACCAAGGAGATCGGCATCCGCAAATCGATCGGGGCGAAGAAGGCGGACATCTTGCGGCAGTTCCTGGTCGAGGCGGTGTTCCTCTCGGAGTTGGGCGGCCTGGTCGGCATCCTGTTGGGAGTGATTGGCGGGGACGGCCTGGCCGCCACGTTGCAGGCAAAAGTGTTTTTCCCCTGGGGCTGGGCCGTGGCCGGGTTGGCGGTGTGCTCCGCGATCGGAATTGGCTTCGGGCTTTATCCGGCGTGGCGCGCGGCGTCGTTGGACCCGATCGAGGCGCTGCGCTTCGAGTGAGAATCCTGTCGGGGGGGGGGGGCGCCGGCCGGGGGGCCGCGCGGATGACGGGCCGCGGCCCCCCCCCCCCCTACAGCGGGAAGCTGCCCCGTCGCGCTTCCATGGCATCCTGCAACCCTGCCAACGCTTGCGCCGCGGTCGCGGGCCGCTCCCCGGGTGCGCGGCGAATGAGTTGGGCCACCCAGGCACAGAGCGCCGGCGGCAAATCGGGCCGCAACTCCGCCAGCGGTGTCACGCGATGGGCGAGATGATTGAGCATGATGGCCTGCATCGTGGCGCCAGGAAACGGATCCAGACCGGTTAGCGCGTAGTAAAAGATGCAGCCCAGCGAGTAGAGATCCGCCTGCGGCGTCATTTGGGCCTGCTCGAACACCTCCGGCGCCATGAACTCCACGGTGCCGAGCACCGTCACTTCGCCGTTTTCTCCCTGGCGCGGTGCGGCCGGCTGGTCGGTATCGGTGGCAAAGCTGGCGATGCCGAAATCCAAAAGCTTGAACAGGAGCGGGGACGAGCCACCGCCTGTGACCATAATATTGGCCGGCTTCAAATCGCAGTGGAGCAAACCGACCGCGTGCGCGGCAGCCAACCCGGCGAGCGTCTGTCGCGCCAGCATCAGAAAATCGTCCAGCGGGAAGGCGCCGCGCGGCACCAAGGCTTCCAGCGTCTCACCTTCGACCAGCTCCATGGTCATGAACCAGCCGTCCTCGTCCTCGCTTAGATCGTAGATCGTCACAATATTTGGGTGCTGCGCGGCGGCCAGATGGGTGGCCTCGTGCACGGTATCCTTGTACGCTCCCCGGAGATCGCCCGCGGGCGCCAGCCGCTTGAGGGCGACTGGGCGTTGCAGGCGCCGGTCCCAGGCCTGGAAAACTTCGCCCGCTCCGCCGTGACCCAAGCGGGCGCCGATCTCGTACCGGGGCTCGGCGGCGATGAGGGTGGGGGCGACTGGCATGAGATTTCCGTGCCCCGATCTAGGCCTCCAGCCGGCGGATGCACTCCTCGATCAGCAAGACGTGTGCGTGCACGCGCGGGCCGAGACTGAACTCGCTGGGCGTCTCAAACGTAATCACGTGGCTGCCGTGGTGCAGGTGCAAATAAATGGCTTCCGGATGCAGGGGGAACCGGGCCAGGTTCGCCCGCCGCAAAGCCAACCCAGCTTTGAACGGCCGGCCGTCGATCCGGCGGCGATCATCGATGGGCAGCACCGCCGAGGCCACCTGCAGCAGGCCCGACCCGAAGTCCGGTGGCCGGGGGTTGATTTCGTAGAGGTAAATCCCGCGCGCATCGTAGTCTTCGTGCAGATTCAGGCCCAGCTCGAAAGTCCAGGCCGCCAGCAACTGCTTGAGCTCACTGACAGGCGCGAAGTCGCTGCCGTCGAAAAGGCGGTTTACATCACGCCCCTCTGCATCGGCGCGCTGATTGTTGACCAAGCCCCATGGGTTCAGGCAGGGCAGGATCATGAGCGGCAACGACCTCGACCGCACCAGCGCCGCGAGATGCTTTTCCGCCCAATGGATCAATCCTTCGGTGGCGGCCGGCTCGTCCCCATGGATGCCCGCCGAAACATACAGGCCGCCGCGCCGGCCGGGTGGCGTTTGCAAGCCATAGACCGGGTAATCCCCGGCGCGGGCAAAGGGGACCAACTTCAGCCCCGCCTCGCGGGCGACCCGCCGCCAGCGCGCGATCAGATGCCGGTAGTCGTGGACGCGCTGCGCCGTCTCGGCGAACGCGAATCGTTTCGGCGTCGTCATGCGGGTAAGTTTTGTTCCATTCCGGTTGAGTCGGCAGAATTTACTATTATCCAAATCAGCCAGTCTGGTACCGTATTCTCCGGCTGCGCGAGGCAAACCCCCGGTAGAACAACGGAGCGCCGGCGCAGCACGTGTAAACCCGCGTCATGAAGCAGCTCGCAACCTGTCGCATGCTCGTCTGCGCCGTTTGGCTGACGCTGCTTGCTCCCGCGTTGGCCTTGGCAGCGCCGGATGCCGCGGCCATGCGTTCTTACTTGTATCAGTCGGAAGCGCGCAAGGTGCTGGAGAGCAAGGAATGGCGCATCTCCGTCGATCGCACCGGTACGCTTGAGGCTACTCATCCGACCGGTCCGGTGGGAGCGAATTTCCCGGGAGCCGGGACAGGGTTCTCAGGCTTCGCGCTCTTGACCCTCACCTTTCTGCCGAAAAGCGCGACCAGAACGGACGTTGCCGCCAACATCGTCGCTTATTTTTACATCCAAGGCGACAAGCAGAAAAAGCGCATTGGCCCGAGGCCTTTCAACAGCCCGGAAACTACCAAAGACATCCAAGACATGCTGGCCAAGGCGGAAAAGCGGATGACCGCGGCGCATGCTGAGTACAGCGCCCAGTGAGTGTTAGCGCCAGTTGCTGCTTGACTGGGCGATCCGTGGCTCAGGATAGCACCGCAGTCCATCACGCCAGGGCCGTCAGCAGCTTGGTGTGGATGCCGTCGAAGCCGCCGTTGCTGAACACCACGATCATGTCTCCCGGGTGCGCCAGCGCCTTGGCCCGCGCGATGATGGCCGCGGTGCCGTCTTCATAGAAAGCGACTTTGCCGCTCTCCTGAATAGCGGCAACCACCCGCTCCGGATTGAGACGTTCGGCTTCCGGGATTTGCTCGATTTTCGCCACCCGCGCCATCACCACGCCGTCTGCGTCGGCAAACGCGCCGGCCAATTGATCCTGAAACACTGCGCGCCGGGTGGAATTGGAGCGGGGTTCAAAAAGCGCCCAGATGCGTCCGGCGGTCCCGTGTTGCTGGCGCAGCCCACGCAACGTCTGCCGGATGGCGGTTGGATGATGGCCGAAATCGTCGACGATTTTGATCCCGTTGACCTCGCCGCGCACTTCTTGCCGGCGGCGCACGCCGGTGAAAGCCGCCAGGGCCGTGCGGATGGCCTCGTAAGAAACGCCCGTCGCACGAGCGGCGGCGATGGCCATGCAAGCGTTGCGTACGTTGAACTCGCCCGGCATGGGAATGGTGAAGGATTCACCCTGGAACTCGAAGTGCGACTCTCCCGCGCGGTACTCGAGGCCGCTGATTCTGCCCTCCTGCGCCTGGCTGCCGAGGCCGATGGCGACCGTGCGCGCCAACGCCGCGCCGACGACCTGGGCGCAGTGCGTGTCGTCGGCGTTATAGAGGATCAAGCCGTTGGACGGCACAATGTTGACCAGCCGCCGGAAGCTCAGCTTGATCTCGTCGATGTTCTTGTAGATGTCGGCGTGGTCGAACTCGATGTTGTTGATGATGAGCAGTTCGGGCAGGTAGTGGACGAACTTGCTGCGTTTGTCGAAAAACGCGGTGTCGTATTCGTCGCCCTCGATGACGTAGTAGGGCGAGGCGTTGAACTGCGCGCCCTGGCCGAGGTTGTTGGGCAGGCCGCCGATCATGTAGCCCGGGGCCAGCCCGGCGGATTGCAGCACCCAGGCCAGCAGCGAGGTGGTGGTCGTCTTGCCGTGCGTGCCGGTGACGACGAGGTTGTGCCGCCCGCGCAGGAAGAAGAACTTGAGCACCTCCGGCAGCGAGCAATACGGCAGCTTGCGGTTGAGCACCTCCTCGACTTCCGGGTTGCCGCGGCGGATGGCGTTGCCGATGACGATGAGTTCGGCTTCGGCGGGCAGGTTCTCGGGCCGGTACCCTTTGGCGAGCGCGATGCCTTTCTCTTCGAGGAACGTGCTCATCGGCGGATAGATATCCTCGTCGGAGCCTGTGACGGCGTAGCCC
>CAXUFU010000025.1:0-5291 GCA_964250275.1 uncultured Chthoniobacterales bacterium
CCCCCCCCCCCCCCCCCCCCCCTACAACCGGAACTTACCGGCTACGACATTTTCTCATCTGCTCTAGGTCAGACTGACCGCGCCATGACACCGGCGCGACTCCCCTTGAGGCACGCTTCCTAGACAGTCAGGGACCGGCTCAGGAGAGCCATCCCTACCTCGGTGTTACGACGGCTCCAAGGCGGCGGCCAAAACATCATCAACCGTCTCCGCCAGCGTGAAATGGATCTTCTCCTTGGCCTCGGCCGGAACTTCGGCCAGGTCCTTCTCGTTGAGCTTGGGCACGATCACCTCGGTGATGCCCGCCCGTAAGGCCGCCAGGCTCTTCTCCTTCAGCCCTCCGATCGGCAGGACCAAGCCCCGCAACGTGATCTCGCCGGTCATCGCGACGTCGCTGCGCACCCGGCGGTTCGCGAAGAGGCTTGCCAACGCCGTAAACATCGACACACCCGCGCTCGGACCGTCCTTCGGGATGGCGCCGCTGGGCACGTGCACGTGCAGGTCGTTCTCGTTGAAAGCCTCCTGCGCGATACCCAGCGCCGACGCCCGGGTGCGCACCAGACTCAACGCCGCTTGCATCGACTCCTTCATCACGTTGCCGATCTGACCAGTCAACGTCGTGGCACCCTTGCCCGGGTACTTGGTGGCCTCGATAAACAAAATCTCGCCTCCCCCAGGCGTGTAAGCCAGGCCGGTGACCACGCCCGGCGCGCTCGTCTTGAGGCGCTCTTCGCGTACGGCCCGGTCGGCGGAGCCCAGGATGCCACGGGCGAAATCCGGCGTGACCAAGACGTCCGCGTTCAAGCCGCCGGCCACCTCCGCCGCCACGGAGCGGCACACCGCACCGATGCGCCGCTCCAGCGTGCGTACGCCCGCCTCGTGGGTGTACTCGTCGATGATCGTTTGCAGGGCGTCGTCGTCGAAGCGGCACTGCTCCGGCTTGAGTCCGTTCTCCTCGAGCTGCCGGCCCACCAGATAATTGCGCGCGATGTGCAGCTTTTCGTTCGCGGTGTAGCCCGGCAGACTGATGACCTCCATGCGGTCGCGCAACGGTCCCGGCACGCCCTCGATGAAATTGGCCGTGGCAATGAAGATGACCTGGCTCAAATCGAACGGCACGTCCAGGTAGCGGTCGACGAAAGCGTTGTTCTGGCGCGGGTCCAGCACTTCGAGCAACGCGCTGGCAGGGTCGCCGCGCATGTCCACGCCGAGCTTGTCCACCTCGTCGAGCATCAGCACCGGATTGCGCGTGCCGAGCCGGCGCAACTCCTGGATGATGCGCCCCGGCATCGACCCGATGTACGTGCGGCGATGGCCGCGAATCTCCGCCTCGTCCCGAATCCCGCCCAGGCTGATGCGCGCAAACTTGCGTCCGAGGGCATCCGCGATGGACTGACCCAGGCTCGTCTTACCCACCCCGGGTGGCCCGAGGAAGCAAAGAATGGGGCCGCGCCCCGTGGGGTTGAGTTTGCGCACCGCGAGATACTCGATGAGGCGGCGTTTGATCGTGGCGAGACCGTAATGATCGTGGTCGAGCACTTCGCGGGCATGACCCAGGTCTGTGTTGTCGTCGCTCAGCTTGTTCCAGGGCAGGTCAGCCAGCATCTCCACGTAGGAAACGATGACGCTGTACTCCGGGCTGGCGCTGGGGACGTGCGTGAGACGCTTGAGCTCCTTGCCGGCCGATTCCCGCACGGCCTCTGGCGCGCCCGCTTCCTCCAGGCGCTGGCGCAGTTGCTCGATCTGGTCGTCCGCGCCCGGCTCGTCCTCGCCGAGTTCCCGCTGGATGGCGCGGAGCTGCTCGCGCAAATACACGCGGCGCTGTGAATCGGAAAACGTCGACTCGACATCCTTGCGCAGCTTTTGTTGCAACTCCGCGATCTCCGTCTGGCGCGTGACGCTTTCCTGCACCAGCCGGACGCGCTTGAGCACATCGGCCTCTTCCAGCAGCGTCTGCTTTTGCGTCACGTCGATGCCGAGATTGCCCGCGATCAGGTCCGCGAGCTGGCCGGGATCGTCGATGTTCATCAACACCAGCCGCGCCTGCTCGGGCACGTCCGGCGTCATCTCGAGCAAGTGGATGGCCGATTCGCGCAGATTGTTGATGGCGGCGACTGCCTCGGTGTCCGACGGCGCCGGGATCGACGGCAGCGTTTCCACCCGCGCGCGCAGGAACGGTTCGGTTTGGACGATCTCCCCCAGGCGGATACGGCGCACCGCCTGCACGAGCAACACGATGGTCCCGTCCGGCTGGCGCATGAGCTTGAGCACCTGGCCGGCGACGCCCACCGCGAAGAGATCGTCCGGCGTCGGTTTCTCGTGCAGCTCGGAGCGTTGCGTCACCAGGCCGATGATCTTGGACTGTGGCAACGATTCATCGACCAACTTCAGCGCGCTCGGCCGGCCCAGGGTGAGCGGCACGATGGTGCCGGGAAAAATGACGATGCCGCGGATGGGCAAGATGGCCAATGTATCCGGGATACTCGGCTCGCCGGGGCCGCCTTTGGTCGTGACGGCGATGACGGGCGGCGATTCGCCCGGCGGCTGGGTCTCCGGCGGGTTTTCGGTGGCGGACTTGGTCATCATGGCGAGAGAGAAAAAGGGGGTTTGAGAGGGACCGGCGCGGGCTCTGGTTAGCCGTGCGGCAGGAGCGGGAGATGGATCCAGAGCAGGCCGTTGTGCTGATTGGCGGTAACACCGTCGGGTTGCACGCTGGAGGGTAGGGGAATGTGGCGCTCGAAGTGGCCGTGATCGATTTCCATGGCGAGCACCTGCATGGGATGGCCTTCGGCATCGCCCGGCTCCGGCAACTCGCGCTGGCCGCGGACGGTGAGCTGGCCGGGCGCGAGCTCCAGGTCAATGGCGGACTTGTCGACTCCCGCCAGGTCGACGCAAATGCGCAGGCAACGCGCGCACCGGTAGGCGTTGACGGCAGGCCGCCAGTGGCTGGGGCTGTGGAAGCCCGAGAAATGGATCTTGGTCAATTGGTAGGCTACCTCGCCGAGCTGGCCTTCGAGGCGCCGGAGGCGGATGGTGCGAATCGTCTTCATCAGTCAAGCGGCCCCGGGGGCCGGTCGGACAGGTACTTTCGCCCCGGATCAGCGTTCGTCCAATCCAACCAATGTTTTCGGCGGACTGTCTCGGGCACGATGCCCAAGACGGCAGGCGAGGGAACCTGCGCCTCGACGGCAAGCGAACCGAGACCGTGCTATCAAACGCCTGGACGGGCACGCTCTGTCGTGCACCTTGCTGTCTGTTGGCGGGGTCTGTGCCGGATGGCAAACAGTCATGGCCACGACGGCGCGTGCCCGTCCACATGCCGCTCAAGAAGTTGCGCCCACCTCAACCGTTAAGACTGCCGCCCGGCTCCGCCAGGCGGCTGATCGTCGCCGCGGCGTACGCGGCGCCGAAGCCGTTGTCGATGTTCACCACCGTCACGCCGCTGCCGCAACTATTGAGCATGCCCAGCAACGCCGCCAGGCCCCCAAAATTCGCACCGTAGCCGACGCTGGTCGGCACCGCGATAACCGGCTTGCTGACCAACCCCGCCACGACGCTTGGCAGGGCGCCTTCCATCCCTGCCACCACGATGAGGACGCGGCAAGCCTCGAGCCGTTCCCGGACCGCGAGCAACCGGTGCAGGCCGGCCACCCCGACGTCACTGATGCGCTCAATCGGGTGCCCGAAGATTTCGAGCGTCACCGCGGCCTCCTCGGCGATGGGCAGATCGGAAGTCCCGGCGCAAACGACGCCCACCGTGCCGGTAAAACGCGGCAGCGGCTCGCGCTCGATGGTGATGCAACGCCCGCGCTCATGGTAGACCGCCGCCGGCAATCCCGCCGCTACCTCCCGGAAATGGGCCGGATCCGCGCGTGTGGCGAGAACCACCGGCTCATGCGCGAGAATGGTTTGGCAGATCGCGAGCACCTCCGCCGGCGTCTTGCCCTGGCAAAAAATGACCTCGGGAAATCCGCAGCGCCGCCGCCGGTCGGTGTCCACGCGGGCGAACCCGAGATCCACGAAGGACGGCAAGGTTCCGTCCGCGGCCGCGGCGGCTGAGGTGGGCAAATGAACAAGGTCCATCGGTGAGGATGGACCTTGTTCGTGCGGGGACCCGCTGTCAACGCCCCGCGTCCGGCCACGAGCGAGGCCGGCTCTCCCCGTGCAGAAATGCGTTTCAGGCCGCTCGCTGGCGGCGCCGCACCGCCGCACCTGCGCAGCCGAGCAAACCCAAGCCCGCCAGCGCGAACGAGGACGGCTCAGGCACGAGAGCCAGCGTCGGATAGGAAAGCGCAAAATTGAACGCACTCACCTTATCGGCATTGATCGACCCGGAGCCGACGGAGAGGCCTTCATACGCGCCATACGCCGTGGACGTGCCGGTGACGACCGGTGACTCCGTGAACGTGTCAGTAGTCAGATAGGTGGCCGTGCCCGAGGCTGTATACCCGGTGATCGGCGTCAGAGTGTTTACCGGGTCTGCGTACGTGGTGTCCTGATCGATGTCGAACTCCACACCCTGGATCGCCGAAGTGCCGATTTTGTAGCCGGACGGCGCAAAATTGGTTGGCGTGCTGACGGTAAACGTGTCGGTCGTCGTCGTCAGGCCCACGGTCTCGCTGGAGGTGATGGTGACGCTGGCGCCACCGAGGCCGACACCGGTGTAAGTCGTGGTCGTGCCGAAGGTTGTGTCGATCGGGGAAACTGCGTAGGCCGCAACGGCAGCCGTATTGTTAAAGACAACGATGTCAAAGGAGAACGTGTCTCCCGGCGTCACCAGTGCCGGTCTGGGTTGTACAGACGGTGCCGCCGCCAGTTCCGGCGCCAACTGTTTTGCCTGCATGGATGACCCCAAAGCGAGCAACCCGAAGGTTGCCGCAAAAGTAAATAAAACACTTCCTTTTCTCATAAGCGCGAATGACTC
The DNA here is from genome assembly GCA_964250275.1 of uncultured Chthoniobacterales bacterium. Taxonomy (GTDB): domain Bacteria; phylum Verrucomicrobiota; class Verrucomicrobiia; order Chthoniobacterales; family SZAS-18; genus CAXUFU01. The sequence goes on from CAXUFU010000025.1 coordinate 4,925, forward strand.
CCTATGGCCTAACTTCTGCTTAACCCCTGTGATGCCGTAAATCCTTCCCGGAAGGCTCCGTCCTGCGAACAGAACCAAAAGTTTTCGCTGCCTGCCCCGACCCCCGGTTTTATCGCTCCGACAACACGTCGCGAGCTCCCGTCCAGTCCCTGCCGACCCCGTTTAACTTGCCCTGTTGCCGACCTCAGCTTCCCGCCAGCTATTTGCCCAACGCGCCGTTTTTTAGCGAGAGGGCTTTGAACGGTCAATAAAAAAGGTAACAAAATTTTTTATTTCAGGCGGCTGCCATCCCACTTTGCGCCTGTGCCTGGAACTGTAGGGCGGGCGCTCCGCCTGCCGGGCACGGTGCCATCCCTGGCAGGCGAAG
>CAXUFU010000025.1:5344-13414 GCA_964250275.1 uncultured Chthoniobacterales bacterium
GGCAACTGCTGATCTGCCGGCCCTCAGCCCGGCCTGGTGCAGGAGCTGGAGTTTGACAGCCAGCGCATCGGCACCATGCCGCTCTCGTAGAAGCCGTGCCTTTCAAAAAAATGTTTGGCCGGCTCATCCAGCCGGTCGGTTAATAACGTGATGCGTAGGAAATCTTTCTGCCGCGCAAAATCTAGCGCGTAATCGAGCAACTGCGCGCCGAGCCCGGCACTGCGGTGATCCTGCACCACGATCAGGTCTTCGAGAATGATGACCGCCCCGCCTTCAGCCGTGCTGATCGTGAAAAGCAGGTTGATCATGCCCAGCAGCTTGCCGTAGGAGCGCAGCACGAAAATCCGTCCCTTGTTCGGCTGCTCGAGGATGAGCCGCAAGCCCCGCAGTTGCTTGACCTGATCCGGCCGGAAATCGGACTCCTTGCTGAAGAGTTCCGCCAGGAGGTCGGCCAAAGCAGGCAGATCCTCAACGGTGGCAGGCTCAATGAGAGTTTCGCTCATCTCGCTCCGTGTAATGCCACAGAGTCCAACTGGATGCAACGCGCCAGCCATTTATTTGCGTCGGATCGGGCGGGTGCCCCGGCGGGTCTCACGTTCCGCGCACAGGATGAAACCTCGGTTGACAAGCGGCGGAGGGCAATTAACCTGTCCGCTCCACTGGACCTGCAACCTGCCACCCGGCAACCGATTACCCCGCCATGAAACGGACCTATCAACCCTCCAAGCGCACCCGCAAACGCCAGCACGGTTTTCGTGCCCGCATGGCGACCAAGGGCGGCCGGGCGGTCCTCAAGCGCCGTCGCCAGTTGGGTTGCAAACGCTTGCTGCCCAAGGGCGCGGAGGTCCAATACGCCCGTCATACACAGGCCTAGCCGCTCCAGGGTTAGCCCCCTTTTTCTGACGCCGCTCGCGGAAGCGGCCCGTTCGCCTTGAACTCCGTGCCAGCCACGACGGGTCAGCCGGGCCAGCGGCTGCGTTTTCCCCGCGCCGCCCGTCTCGCTAATGCCGGTGAATTTCGGCGCGTCAAAGATCGCGGCCGTACCTTGGGCGGCCGCTTCCTCGTTCTAGGGGTGCTGCGGGAGGCCGACCCCGGCCGGGCGACGCGCATCGGGCTGATCACCTCGCGCCGGGTAGGCGGAGCGGTCGTGCGCAATCGCGTGCGCCGTCGCCTGCGCGAAGCCATCCGGGAAAGCCGGGGGCGCTTGCGGCCCGGCGCGTGGCTGGTGGTGATTGCCCGGCACGTGGCGGCCCGCGCGACCGCGGCAGAGTTGCGGACGGAATGGTTGCGGCTGGTGGAGCGGGCTGCGCTGCTCGTGCCGCTCCCAGCCCCGGAAGCGGAAGAGCGGCTGACGCCATGATCAACCGCGCTTTGCGGCTGTTGGTCCGCGGCTATCAAGTGTTGCTCTCGCCGCTGCTCTCGCTGCTCGATCCGCTCGGGGGCGGCTGCCGCTACGAACCGACTTGCTCGCGCTACTGCGTCCAGGCTTTGGCGCTGCACGGGACGCGGGCCGGCCTCTGGCTCGCGCTCAAGCGCCTGGCCCGTTGCGCTCCGTGGGGCGGCTCCGGTTTCGATCCCGTGCCGCCGCCCGCACCCAAGCGCAGGCGCGACAAGCCGTTTCACGTGCCGCCGACATCCCCGGACGAGTAGGAGCCCGGACCTCGCAACCACCAGAACGGCCGGGGTCTAACTTCCGTTTTTTGCGTGCAAAAAGCCCCTGCTTGGCGCAAGAACTGAGAGTGCCCGCTTCGGTTCTCGCGCCGAAGCGCCTCCGCGTGCCGCATGAACGAGAAGTTGATCCGCGAAATCGGACGCAGCCAACGCCTGGAAATCCTCACTGCGCTCCGGCGGCGTGGTGGCATGTCCGTCAAGGAAATGGCCGCCCATTTCCAGATGAGCTACATGGGCATCAAGCAGCACTGCCTGGAGCTGGAACGTGAAGGTTACCTCGACACCGCGCGGCGGCCCAAACCTGTTGGCCGGCCGGAGATCGTTTACCGGCTGACGCCCCTGGCGTTCGAACTCTTTCCCGGCGGCAACAACGAATTGACGCTCCAGGTGCTGGACGCCATCCAGCAAAGTTACGGCCCGGCTGCGCCCGCCAAGCTCCTTTTCACGATCTTCGGCCAGCGCGCCGAAAAGTACCAGGCGCCGCGGGCGTTCAATTGCTGGAACGCGCCACGGCTCTGGCCAAAGTGCGCAACTCGGAAGGTTACATGGCTGAGCTGGAGAACGACGAGGCACGGGACGACGCGCCGCCACACCCCGCGCCAGACTTCACGGCCGTGGACGACCAGCAAAGCTTGCCCTTGGAGACGAGCAATGCGCAGCTGGCGCGCGACGCTCCGAGGCCTTCAGGTTTTCGCGTCGTCCCCATGGCAAAGATCGCGGAACCGGCCGCTTTCGCGCCGCTCGCCAACGGCACGGCGCCCGGTTCGTCCCTGCGGATCGTCGAGCATCATTCGCCGCTCGAAGATCTCTTGCGCCGCTTCCCGATCATTGCGCGCCTGGAGCGCGAATTATTCGAACGCGTCTTGAGGTGCCGGGTACACCGCGAGGAGCAATGCGAGCCCGGCATTTACCGCTGCACGTTTCACCTGGCGAAGCTATAGCTCCAAAAAAAAGAGGTAGGGATGGCTCTCCTGAGCCGGTCCCTTGCTGTCTGGCAACGGTTCCCGGAAATGGGTCACGCCCAACAGACGGCGTGTTCCTGGACGATAAGCGCGTTTCCGACTGTAGGGCGGGCGCTTCGCCTGCCATGGCCGGCATCGTTCCCGGCAGGCGGAGCGCCCGCCCTACAGCCCCAGCCATTGCTCTCTATCCTCCCCCAAAGTCACGCTTTATCGCAGCGCTTTCCGCCCGCCCTAACCGGCAGACAGTCAGGGGCACGACGGAGCGTGCCCGTCCAAGTGTTTAGATCGCTTACAAACTTCACTTCCGGCTGCTTCCCCTGCATTTACTTCTGCTGACGCTACCATCCCGCGCTTGCCTGTCAGGCATCGCTCGAGCCTGATGCTTTCCCGGCAGAGCGCGCCGGCGGCAGCGCCTGGAGGTTATACTTGAAGATGGCATAAATGGCCCGGAAACCATCACGCCAGTTGATCTTTTTGCCCTCCGCATAGGTGCGCCCGTAGTAGGAGATGCCCACCTCATAGAAGACGCACGGGCTGCGCGCCAGCTTTGCCGTGATCTCCGGCTCGATCCCGAACCGCGATTCCTCGATCGTTAACGACTGGATGACTTCCCGCCGGAACATCTTATAACCCGTCTCCATATCGGTCAGGTTCAGGTTCGTCAGCATGTTCGAGAGCAGCGTTAGAAACCGATTGCCTACCATGTGCCAGAAATACACGACCCGGTGCGGGCCGCCGCCGACAAAGCGCGACCCATAAACGACATCCGCGCTGCCTTCCAAGATCGGCCCGATTAACTTCAGATACTCGCTGGGGTGATACTCCAGGTCGGCATCTTGAATGACCACGACATCTCCCGTGGCGTGGCCGAGCGCCGCCTGCAGGGCGGCTCCTTTGCCGCTATTGCGCGGCAGCAAGACCAGCTTGTCGACCAGCGCCCGCAATGGCCCTTGCAGTAGATCGCGCGTGCCGTCGCTCGAACAATCGTCGACCAGGACGACCTCCAGATTCGGCACGCCACTGGCCCGGATCGCTTGCAGGACCGTGCCAATGGTCTTGCACTCGTTGTAGCAAGGGACCAGGACCGTAAGTTTGACGTCGGGCAGGCGCAGCGGAAGTGACGACATGGTAACGCGAACCTAATGCAACGAACATTCACCCAGGTCGCCCCGGCGCTCCGTGGCCGTGCCGCGCCACGTCAACCAGACGCGCCGATAGTGCGAGGCAGCCGTAGCGCTGAATGATTGCTCAGCCTTACTCAATGGGTTGTGAGTCATAGACAGTTTAGCCGGGGGTTGAGTCGAACGCGTGGGACCAATAATCCACGGTCATATCGATCCTCTCGCGCCAGGTGACGGGGCGCTCGAAAGCTAACCGCCCGCTTTCGGACATCCACATAAGATTCATACTCCAGAGAGCCACCACCAGCAAAGCGGCCGCGGTCGCCTGAAACGCGACGGCGCGGGTCGAGGCCAAGACGAGCAGATAACCCAACCCCACCATGGAAAACAGCGTGCAGGTATCAAAGGCTCGCGAGCCGAACGAAGCACCAAACCACCACACATCCCAAGCCGCGTTGATATAGATCGACAGCGCGAGCGATACCGTAAAACAAACGGCTTCCGTGTACTGGCCCGCGCGGACGGCCCAGACCAGAAAGCCGAGGAAGCCGATCAGCATCATCGGATGCCAATTGAATAACCCGTGGTAGGGCGAGAACAACACCTCCCAGATGTGCGGATGCCGCCAACTGAACGTTTCGTTTTGATACGTGTACAGAAAGTACGACCCATACATGGCTTTCCAGGCGAGCATCTGTACCGCGAGCGGCACGGCGCCCGCGACGATGGCCACCAGCAATCCCACGCTGCGCCGGAAGTTCTTGCCCACCTCCTGCAAACACACGAGCCCCGGGAACAGCAGCATGATCACGCCCTGATACCGTGCCAGGATGACAAAAGCGCTCAGGAATCCCACCCCAAACCAACAACGTAAATTTTCCGGGCGTTCGCGGACGCGGTAGGTGAAATAGAAAGCCCCCGTCATGGCGAAAAACATGACGTTATGCGCCATGATGACGTCGAGCGTCTGGTAGAAAAAGAGCGGCGAACCCAACCAACCCAGCACGCAGGCGGCAAAGGCCGGCGGGAAATACTCCTGCAGGATCTTGTAGGAGAAGTACAGACTGGCGGTGGCATAGACAATCTGCCCGCAAACCAGGAAAATCTGGTAGACGGCTCCCCAGCCGTCATAAGGCACCTTGCCACCGCCCAGGTTGATGGCTTGGGCGGCAAGGTCCCCCGCGATGTACCAGGGGACCTCCAGCAGCGCCCAACCGATCGGTTATTTATCCGGGATGAGACCCGTCGTCGTGCGGGGCAGGGTGTCGGCTAGCGAACGCCGGTAATCGGGCGGCATGGAGTTGCAGTAGAGAAGATCGTTCGTGAAATCGATGTCGCCATCCACCATGACCGACCGCAACCAGAAATAGTAAAACGACCCGTCCCACCCGGTGATGGACGAGTGAAAGGGGGCCGTCACCAGGTGAGAGTGCTCGCACTCCAGGAACAGACCGTCGAACCCAGCGCCCGCCACGAGCAGGCAAATCGCCCAGACCCCGGCGCGCCGGCTGGTCCAGAACGTTGCGCCCCAACGCGGTTTACCCGCCGGCTCCCCTTCCGACCGTGCCGCGTCCAGCGCTGGCGCCGGAGACTGCCGGCGTTGCCAGCCTTGCCAGGCCAGAAAAACGCCGCCACCGAAGAAAGCGAGCAGTGCGCAACCGCGAATAACTGTTCGCCAGATGTACAATTGGGGGTTGAGTTGCGACACGCTGACTCGGGCCAACTGGATTTCCTCTCCCCCGGGGCCGCTCTGGTGGCCGGTGGAGACTTGCGCGGCCGGATCGTCGCGCTCGACCCGGATGACCGACTGGAAGTCGCGATTCGGCCCGACGAACCGAGGATCGACGATCAAGACCTTGCTCTTTTCGCCGTCCTTGAACGTGAAGAAAATCTTGAACGGGAGATCCGCCCGGCTGCGCACACTGACGGCGTAGTAAGTCCCTTTGTGCAAGCCGACGGTGCCAAGCTGCGCCCCTTCCGTCACCTTGGCAGCCGGCAACACGAACACGGGCGTGCCGACCAAAAACGACGAGTAAGCCGGCCACGTTTTGGTGATGACCAGCGCGACGGCCGCGATGACGACCACTAGCCAGAGGAGGATGCGTGGGACTCTCACGTGGACCGGAGGCGGGAGGACGGAAGGGTGAACATGGAGGGAGTTTTGGGCGTGGCGTGCGGTTGCGCGAACCGTCCAGCGTCCAAGAAGTCACGGACCGGCCCGGGGAAGTCAAGTCTCGCTGTGCAAGGGGGGCAGCGCGCCTCTCCCGGGGACCGGCTTCCCCACCGGGAGATGAGAGGGTTGGGGAAAGAATGGACTTGTGGCTGCCCGCCAAACGTGACAGCTTTTGCCCTTCGTGTCCGAGGCGTTTCGGCGGGCGGATTTGGTTCCGCCGGTGCGTTTCGGGGACGAGTTTCGGTCTGGCGGGGTAGCCAAGTGGTAAGGCCGGGGTCTGCAAAACCTCTATCCGCGGGTTCGATTCCCGCCTCCGCCTCTCCCTCAGGATGAGGTTTTGAGCAACCTCGCCAGTTCCTCGTGACCCCGCTCAGATGCTTGCATCGCCGCCGTTGCATGCTTGGCATTGCGCAAGTTTGGATCCGCGCCCATTCGCAGCAACTCTTCCACTGCCTCCCGGTTGCCAAACCAGGCGGCCCTCATTAAGGCGGTATCCCCCGCGTTGGTGCGCTCGTTGATCAGCGCTCCATTCGCCACCAGCAAGCGAAGGCATTTTACTTGCCGATCCACCGCGATCACGCTGTGCCGGTAGGGGCAAATCAACGGGAAACGGCCGTCGACACCTTTCTTGTTCAGATCGGCTCCGTGACAGATGAAAAGCTTGATCAGCTCCGGGCGCAGGCAGGCGGTCGCCACCATGAGCGGCGTTCCGCGTTTTTCGCTGCCGTAGTTGACGTCCGCCCCTTTTTCCACCAGGAGCCGGGCGATCTCGAGGTGTCCCAGTGCTGCCGCTACTTGCAGAGGTGGCGCTCCCTGCGCGTCGAGTTTGTGCACATCGGCGCCGCTGTCCACCAATTCCGCGAACCACTTCAAGTCCGCGGCCTTTACGGCCTGGTGGAGGTCGGTGGATTTTCCTGGGGAACGCCAGAGGCTCTGCAAGAATACCATACAGGGCAATAGAAGCTGAACGCGTGCCTGCCCAGCGTTCCTGGGTTGGACTGCCCTCGGGCGCGGTGATCATCACGTGCGCAGTCCGGTATGGTGTTTGCTCTACCTCCACCATCCGAGCCTGACGCATCGACGCCCCTCCCTTGACCGTCTCCGGGCAAACGCGAACCCACCCCGATGATTGTCTCAAACGAGAAATACTTGGACGATCCTTTCGTCCTTTCCAGAGGGGATGTGCAAAGAATCGCCGACGTTTTTACCCGGTCCATTGGCCGGCCTACTTTTGAAATCCAGTGCCGCGACGGCACCAGCCGGAGCTTCAACGATGTCAGCGGGCTTTTGTCCTTTGAGAATGGCTGGTCTAAAAGGATCCGCGCGCTCTGGATTAGGTCCGCCGACGACGAAAAGATGAGGCGGGCGCGATTGAGGTTCAGCGCGGAACACGCACCCGTTTATCTCGAGGTCGCCGCGGAGTCCACCGCTGCCATGGCCTTGGAAGGCGCCATTGCAGGTGCGGTCCAGATGATGCGACCAGGGTACGTCGCAAGGCATCCGGTGGACCTGGCGCTGGCGCTCCTGGCGGGGGGTGCAGGTGCGGTGTCGGCGTTCTTCGCGATGCTGGCGATCAGTTCGCTCTGGCAAGCTTCCGGGCCGGCGGATCTCGGCGCAACTGTCTTGCTGGTCCTGGGCGAAATCGGGGCCTTGGCGGTGTCGCTTGGGAGTGGCTTCCTGGCCTGTCGTCCACCTGGGCCGTTGTTCCCCAGAACGGCCTTCGTTTGGGGGCGCGGCATCTGGAGAGCCCGGATGCTGCAGGTCCTGCGCGGCGGACTCTTCCTGGGGGCGGTTTGCTCATTGATCTTCGTGATCATCCTGAACATTGGCGTGCGATAAAACCCGCCTGCAAAGCTATTTGCAATTGGAGCAAGCAAAGGCACGATTCCGCTCACCTTCCCGTGCGAGGCCACCAGAACTGCTCGGCACCGCCCGGAGCATCGCGACTCAGGTTGTCCTCAAACCAGTTGGCAATCTGGTAGTGGTTGACCGGGCCCGCCTGCTGCAAGGTGACGTCATAGTGGACGTGCGTCATGGCTTCAACCGTGACGGTGTTGCCAATAAAGGCTCCATAAATGCCGTTGTAGCCAGCGCTGTGATCGGAAAACTGTCCTGGAGTCGGCGGCGCCGGCGGTACGTGGGC
>CAXUFU010000026.1:0-1899 GCA_964250275.1 uncultured Chthoniobacterales bacterium
AACGGTGTCCGCGTCGGCTGCGCTGACGCAGGGACTGCCCGCGCGCGCGGACCTGGAGCAACGGCTCGGCGCCCAGATTCCGCTCGATCTCACGTTTACCGATGAGACCGGCCAGAGCGTGCTGTTGCGCCGTTACTTCGGCCAGCGGCCCGTGATCCTGCAGATGGGTTACAACCATTGCTGGCTGATGTGCGATGTGGTCACCGGCGCGCTGGTCCGCAGCTTGCAGGACCTGCGGCTCGATCCCGGCCGGGATTTCGACGTGCTTTTCGTCAGCATCGATCCGCACGAGACCTGGCAGTTGGCGGCGCGGAAGCGCGCCGAGTACATCCGCAGCTTTGGCCGCTCGAAGACGGGGCCGGGCTGGCATTTCCTGACCGGGCGCGCCCCGGAAATTCAGCGGCTGGCCGATGCCGTCGGCTTTCATTTCTTCTACGATCCGCCGAGCCAGCAGTTCGCGCATCCCAGCGGTCTGATGATCGCGACGCCCGCGGGCGTTCTCTCCAAATACTTTTATGGGGTGGAGTACGATCCGGTCGTCTTGCGCCAGGCCTTGCTGGAAGCCTCCGGCGGCACCGTGGGCAGTAAAGTGCAAGCGCTGCTGCTGCTCTGCTACCATTGGAACCCAATGACGGGCAAGTACGGCTGGATCATCGCGCTCGTGCTCAAAACGCTCTGCCTGGGCACCGTGGCCTTGCTCGGCGGATACATCGCCTTTCACCTGCGCCGGGAAGCCCGGCAACGCCAAACGGCCGAAACCCTTCCGCTCGCGCCATGAACTTCCCTCTCGGCATTCTCCAGGTGCTGCCGGAATCGGCCAGCACCATCGCCCCGCAGGTGGACGCCATTTTCTGGGGTCTGCTGGCCATCAGCGCCGTGATGACGCTGGGCCTTTTCGTCGCGATTACGATTTTCCTGATCCGCTACCGGCACACGTCGGATGCCGACCGGACACTCACCCGCTTGAGTCCGACGTACCTCGAGGTGACCTGGACGGCCATTCCCATTCTCATCTTCATTGGCCTGTTCGTCTGGGGCGCGGGGGTGTTTGCCCGGGCGAGCAAGCCGCCGGCGAACGCGCTGCCCATCTACGTGGTCGGACTGCAATGGTACTGGGACGTGACGCACGAGAACGGCCGTCACGAGATCGGCGATCTGCACGTCCCGGTGGGCGAACCGGTGCAGCTCATCATGACTGCCACGGACGTCATCCACGATTACTACGTGCCGGCGCTGCGCATCCAGCGCAATGCCATGCCCGGAAAGTACACGACGCAATGGTTCACCGTGACGAAACCGGGTAAGTACCGGATCTTTTGCAACGAATACTGCGGCACCAAACACGGCGAGATGGGCGGGTTTGTTTACGCCATGCGCCCCGAGGACTACGAGACCTGGCTGGGCGAACAGAGCGGCACCGGCCAGGAAAGCCTCGCGCAAACCGGCGCGCGGCTTTTCCGGCAGAATAGTTGCAGCGGCTGCCACGGCGCGAACTCCGCCGTCCACGCGCCCGGCTTGAGCGGCATCTACGGCCATCCGGTGCCCTTGCAGGACGGCGAGTTCGTGACCGCCGATGACCAGTATCTGCACGACTCCATTCTCAAGCCATCCTCGCAGATCGTGGCGGGCTACAAACCCATCATGCCGAACTACACCGGGCAATTGACCGAGCAGGACGTGATCGCCCTCGTCGCCTACATCAAAAGCCTCTCGCCCGCGCCACCGGCCGCCGCCGTCCAAAGCCAACCCATTCCTTCCTTGCCATGAGCTCCACTGCCACCCTTCCCGCCCGCGCCCCGGTAGCCACTGCGCCGGCCGCGGCCCCGCCCACCCCCCCACCCGCCGACCACAATGACGGGGATTGGTTGATGTCCTGGCTGACCACGCACGCCCACAAAC
>CAXUFU010000026.1:1909-13364 GCA_964250275.1 uncultured Chthoniobacterales bacterium
CCTCAACGACGGGTACGGCCTCGGGTCCTGGCTGGGCACGAAGGACCACAAGCGCATCGGCATCCTCTACCTGCTCTCGATCACCGTCTTTTTCTTCATCGGCGGCTGGGCGGCGACGATGATGCGCCTCCAACTGATGACGCCGCAGGGCAACCTGGTTACTTCCGAGAGCTACAATCGGCTCTTTACCCTGCATGGGGTCGTCATGGTATGGTTCTTCCTCATCCCCTCGATCCCCAGCGTCCTGGGGAACTTCCTTCTGCCGCTGATGATCGGCGCGCGGGACGTGGCGTTTCCGCGCCTGAACCTGCTCAGTTGGTACATCTTTGTCCTGGGTGGCATTTTCACTCTATACGCGACGATTTCCGGCGGCGTGGATACCGGCTGGACGTTCTACACGCCTTACAGTTCCACCTACGCCAACGGCCACGTCATCGCGATGGCCACCGGCATCTTCGTGGTCGGCTTCTCCTCCATCTTTACGGGACTGAACTTCATCGTCACGCTGCACACGATGCGCGCGCCGGGCATGCACTGGTTCCGGCTGCCGCTCTTCTGCTGGACGCTCTACGCCACCAGCCTGATCCTGGTGCTGGCCACGCCAGTCCTGGCGGTGACGATGGGACTGCTGGCCCTGGAGCGGATCTTCGGCATCGGCGTCTTTGACCCGCGCATGGGTGGCGACCCATTGTTGTTCCAGCACATGTTCTGGTTTTACTCGCACCCGGCCGTGTACATCATGGTGTTGCCGGGCATGGGCGTGGTCAGCGAGATGATCACCTGTTTCTCCCGCAAGGCGTTGTTCGGCTACAAGTTTGTCGCTTACGCGAGCCTGGCCATCGCCGTGCTGGGCTTCATCGTCTGGGGACATCACATGTTTGTCTCCAGCCAGTCGATCTACGCCGGGATGGTATTCTCTATCCTGAGCTTTCTGGTCTCCGTGCCTTCGGCCATCAAGGTGTTCAATTGGACCGCGACGCTTTACAAGGGGCGCATCTATTTCAATACGCCGATGCTTTACGCCCTGGGGTTCATCGGACTGTTCACCATCGGCGGCCTGAGCGGCTTGTTCTTGGCGACGCTCGCAGTCGACATGCACGTCCACGCGACCTACTTCGTGATCGCCCATTTCCACTACATCATGGTCGGCGGGATGGTGATGGCGTATCTCGGCGGCATCCATTTCTGGTGGCCGAAGATCAGCGGGCGCATGTACAATGAAAAGCTCGCGCAGTTCTCGGCCGCGGTCATTTTCATCGGGTTCAACCTGACCTTCCTGCCGCAATTTATCCTGGGCGGTCTTGGCATGCCGCGCCGCTACCCGAGCTACCCGGCCGAGTGGCAGGTCTTCCACGTGCTCTCGACCGCGGGCGCTTCCGTGCTGGCCGTCGGCTACGTGCTGCCGCTGTGTTACCTGAGTTGGTCGTTCTTTTTCGGCAAGCGCGCGCCGCAGAATCCTTGGAACGCGAGCGGCCTGGAATGGAACGAAGCCGCCTCGCCACCGATCCGCACGAATTTCGACAAGGTCCCGATCGTGACTCACGAGGCCTACGACTACGCGACCCGGGATAAACAACTCGCCCCTGCCCATGCCTGAACACGCCGCCAGCACCATCCCCGAGCAGTTCGAGGGCCGCCAACAGCAGGAGGAGGCGGCTGCGCTTGGCATCTGGACATTCCTTTCCACGGAGATCCTGTTCTTCGGCGGCCTGTTCCTAGCCTACACCGTTTACCGGACCAGCTACCGGCCGGGTTTCGTCGAGGGCAGCCAGCACCTCTACTTTTGGATCGGCACGATTAACACGTTCATCCTGCTCACCAGCAGCCTGTTTATGGCGCTGGCAATTCATTCCATCGAGGACGGCGACAAAAAGAAGTTGCGCCGTTTTCTGGTCCTGACGTTCATCTTCGGCGCCGGGTTCCTCAGTCTGAAGCTGTGTGAATATTACTTCGATTACCGCGAGCACCTGGTGCCAACGGTTAACTTCAACCCGGCCGATTTTGCGCACGCGAACGCGGCGGAAATGTTTCTCTTTTTGTACTTCGCCATGACGGGTTTGCACGCCGTGCACATGACCATTGGCTTGAGCGCCTTGACCTATCTGTACGTGCGGGCGCGCCGGGAAGATTTTTCGTCGGATTATCACACGCCCGTCAGGGTGGTAGGCCTTTACTGGCACTTCGTCGACGTCGTCTGGGTGTTCCTTTATCCCATGCTCTATCTGATCAGTGCTTAGCCGCGATCTATCTTCCTCATCATGTCTGCCCAAGCCAGCCCGGAACGGCGCACCCTGTACCAGATCTACATCAGCCTGATTGTCCTGCTGGTGCTCACCGCCATTGGCGCGAAACTGCCGGTGAGCGCAGGAATCCACGATCTCCTGGCGTTTGGCATCTCGGTCGCCAAGACGATCTTGATCGTCCTGGTGTTCATGGAGGTCCACTACAACAAAGGCGTGGTGCGCGTCTTTGCCGGCGCGGGCTTGGTCTGGCTTTTCTTGTTGTTCTTGCTGACCTTCACTGATTACCTGACCCGCAGTTGGCGTTTTTAGAAGCGGCTCAGGTCACGGTTCAGAATGTCGATCTCCTCCGGTATTGATGCTTCTTCCTGCCACGCAAGCGCCGGAAGACCCACATGACCTCGCGATATCGGCCTTCTTTGATGAAGCGGTTCGGCATGAACACAACGTTGAGCAGGCGAAAACGAACGTGGCCGCAATAATGGCAACAAAGCGCCCATCTTGATATCCACCGGCCGCATTCAACGCACTTGCTCATGGTTATGATTCTAGCTAAGCACTGTCATCGTTGGTGAGGGGATCCGCGTAAGATTCGCCTCTGATAGGGAAATCGTCTTGCGCTGGCAAGCCGTAAATATCCGGGATCCGCGGGAACTGTGATCAGCGGATGCACTTACTCTGAGCCTGCATCAATTTCGCCCGCTCAGCACTGGTGATAAACAGTCGGTGAGAGTGCTTCACAACGTTGCCGCGCGTCGATAAGTGCCTGCCGCGCTCTCCTCCTCCGGCGACCCGCAGCGACCGGAAAGTTCTGATGGACGATTTTGGCCGTCGGTTCCATGATCTCGCTCACGCCCGCCGACGCGCCACAGCTCGCCACGAAAGCTCCACCATGAACCGCCGCAAATTCCTCAAGCATACCGGTCTGGCGACCGGCTCGTTCCTGCTGCCCGTCTGGGGCCGCTCCGTCAGCGCCTTCGGCGAGACCGCGCCTGTCCCCGCCAAGGAAAAGAAAGTGCTGGCCGATGCCGCCCTCAACGCCGCCACGAAAAAGGGCGCCACCTATGCCGACGTACGGATTGGGCGCTATCTCAACCAGTATCTGATCACCCGCGAGGACAAGGTGGAAAACATCATCAACACCGAAAGCTACGGCGCCGGTGTCCGCGTCATCGCCGATGGCTGCTGGGGCTTTTTTGCCACCGACCAGCTCACCCCGGAATCCATCGCGCGCGCGGCCGACGAAGCGGTCGCCATCGCCAAGGCTAACGCGAAATTGCAGAAAGGTCCGGTCGAGCTCGCCCCTCAAAAAGGGCTCGGCGAAGTCAGTTGGCGGACGCCGATCGTCAAGAATGCTTTCGAAGTGCCGATCTCCGAGAAGCTCGATCTGCTGCTCGCCGCCAACGCCGCCGCCCAAAAGAATGGCGCCAATTTCACCAACTCCCTGCTCTTCCAGGTCAACGAGCAAAAATACTTCGCCAGCACCGATGGCTCCTACATCGATCAGGACATCCATCGTCTCTGGCCCACCTTCAGCGTCACCGCCATCGACTCTAAAACGGGCAAGTTTGCCACCCGCAACGCTTTCAGCGCGCCCTGTGGCCGCGGCTACGAATATTTGAGCGCCGATCCCGCCGGCAAGCGGCCGGGCGTGGCCACGGTTTACACCACGAGCTATGACATGATCGAGGACGCCGCCGCCGCTGCCAAACAGGCACGCGAAAAACTGGCGGCGAAATCGGTCACGGCGGGCCAGTACGACCTCGTGCTCGATCCCTCGCACATCTGGTTGACCATCCACGAGTCGATCGGCCATGCGACCGAGCTCGACCGCGTGCTCGGTTACGAGGCCAACTACGCCGGCACCAGCTTCGCCACGCTCGACAAGTGGAAGAGCCACGACTTCAAGTACGGCAGCCCGCAGGTGCACGTCGTGGCCGATAAGCTCCAGCCGGGCAGCCTCGGGGCGGTCGGCTACGACGACGAAGGAGTGCCTTGCAAAGAATGGGACCTGATCAAGGACGGGATCCTGGTCGGCTACCAGAAGACCCGCGACCAGGCGCACATCGTCGGCCAGAAGTACAGCGACGGCTGCAGCTACGCCGATAGCTGGGACGACGTGCAGTTCCAACGCATGCCCAACGTCTCGCTGCGGCCCGGCCTGGACCCGAAACTAACGACGGCGGAGATGATCAAGGGCGTCGAGCGCGGCATTTACATCGTCGGCGACGGCTCGTTTTCCATCGATCAGCAGCGGTACAACTTCCAGTTTGGCGGTCAGCTCTTTTACGAGATCACCAACGGCGCGATCACCGGCATGTTGCGCGACGTGGCGTATCAGTCGAACACGCAGGAGTTTTGGAACTCGTGCGTGGCGGTCTGCGGCCCGGACGACTACGCGGTGAACGGGACGTTCTTTGACGGCAAAGGCCAGCCCAGCCAGAGCAACTCCGTGTCGCATGGCGCTTCGACGGCGCGTCTGAATAAGATCAACGTGATCAACACCGAGCGTAAGATCTGAGCTTGTCGATTCGTTCCGCCTCTTTTTCTCTTTCCCATGGCAATACTCAGCGAATCCGATGCGCAGGCGATCCTGAAGAAAGTGCTCGCTCTCTCAAAGGCGGACGAATGCGAAGTGACTTTGACCGGCAGCCGCGCGGCCAACTTGCGCTATGCGCGCGATGCCGTGTCCACCAGCGGCGGCGACGACGACTTGAGCCTGGCTGTGCAGTGCAGCTTCGGCCAGAAGACCGGTCTCGCGACGCTCAACGAGTTTGACGATGCCTCGCTCCAGAAGGTGGTGCAGCGCGCCGAAGAACTGGCCCGGCTCGCACCTGAGAACCCGGAGTACGTACCTTTTCTGGGGCCGCAGAAGTATCAGCCCACGCCGGCGTTCTTCGCTTCCACCGCAAATTTTACCGCTGAGGATCGTGCCAAGGCGGCCGCTGCCGGGATCGAACCGTGCCAGCGGCAGAACTTGAACGCAGCCGGATTTTTGCAGCATTCCGCCGGCTTTACGGCCGTGGCCAACTCCAAGGGGCTTAGCGGCTACCACAAAGAAACCGAGATCGACTTCTCCGTCACGGTCCGGACCGCCGACGGCCGCGGCTCGGGGTACGGCGTGGCAGATTTCAGCGACGCCGCCAAACTCGACACGGGCGCGGTTTCCCGCATCGCCATGCAAAAGGCGCTCGCCTCGCAGGAGACCCGGGCGATCGAGCCGGGGAAGTACACGGTGATTTTGGAACCGGCGGCGAGCGTCGACCTGATCTGCAACCTGGTGTCGCAGATGGACGCCCGCTTGGCCGATGAAGGCCGCTCGTTTCTGACCAAACCGGGCGGGGGAACTCGCTTGGGCGAGAAGCTGGTCGACGAGCGGGTCCAGATTTCTTCCGATCCCGCCAATCCAGAGATCCCACTGCGCCCGTGGGCGATGGATGGCCGGCCGCGCCCGGCAGTGAGTTGGATCAAGGACGGGGTCGTCACGAACCTCGCCTATTCCCGCTACTGGGCGCAAAGAAAAGGGGTGCCTGATGACAAGGCGGTGCCTGGCGTCGGCGACGAATTTAGCGATCGCCGCGAAGTGGCGGCCTACGAGGGGGCGCCTGGAGTCATCATGGCGGGGGGTACCGGGACGCTCGACGATCTGGTGAAGAGTGTAAAACGCGGCGTGCTGGTGACGCGGCTGTGGTACATCCGGGAAGTCGATCCGCAGACGGTGCTTTACACCGGTCTCACCCGGGACGGCACGTTCTACATCGAGAACGGCGAGATCAAGTACGCGGTAAAGAACTTCCGGTTCAACGAGAGCCCAGTCATCATGCTCAACAACCTCGAGGCGCTCGGCAAGCCGATCAGGGCTAACAGTTGCCTGATCCCACCGATGGTGGTGCGCGATTTTACCTTCTCCAGCCTCTCGGACGCGGTGTGATCCTGGTAGCCGGCTTCGTCGGCCCGCAGGCCAAGGCAGCGGCTTTGTCCCCGGCTTCGAAAAGCGCCTGGAGACGCTCGGCTTCACTTTTCCATTTTTTCTCCTCGTCCAAAATTGCGGCACGGCGATCTGGTGTGAGTTGGCCAAGCTGGCCGAGACGCCAGAGTTCGCTTTGCGCGGCACGGTAGTAAAGGCGGCCGAGGGCGACAAAGCCCGCCCTTACCTCTTTTTGGATGCCGTTCCGCGGCGGTGACACCTTTTATTTAATACGCTGATCCACTGCAACTTGCCTGTGCAGACAACAATTGTTGTTTTTCGTGTTGACAACGAATGTCGTCTAGGCGTCAATTGTCGTATCGCTCGGCTCTACTCTACTCAACTATGAAAATCGCTGCTCTCATCGCCCGCTACCTCTCCGGCCTCATCTTCCTCGTCTTTGGCCTCAACGGCTTTTTGCACTTCATTCCACTCCCGCCACTTGCCAATCCGGTCGCCGGCCAGTTCATGGGTGCGCTGTTTGTCTCACATTATGTGGTGCCGATCTTTCTGCTCCAGATCGTGCCGGGGGTCCTGCTGTTGGTCAACCGCTACGTACCCCTGGCGCTCACGCTCCTTGGGCCGATCCTCACCAACATCGTGTTCTTCCACGCCTTCATGGCTCCCGAAGGATTGCCACTGCCGCTGATTCTCGCGGTGCTCTGGGGGGTGCTAGCCTTCTATCATCGAGCTGCTTTCGCCGGCCTCTTTCAAGCACGGGAATCGGGATCGTTCGAGTCCGCGCCCGGTTCGCTGCAAGGCATTTGATCCACCGCTGGTTGCCCAGTCGCACCTTCAGCCCGTTGCTTGGTTAGCTCTTCATCCATGGAAATTGGCATCGTCAGTTTTGTCACGAACGCCGCCGATCCAGGGACCGGGACAAAAGGAGACCCCGCTCAACGGGTGGCTTTTTTGCTCGAAGAAATCGAGCTGGCTGATCAAGTGGGGCTGGATGCGTTCGGCATTGGCGAGCATCACCGTGCCGAGTTCCTTGACTCCGCACCGGTCGTTCTCCTGGCAGCGGCGGCAGCGCGAACCCGGCGCATCCGGCTCACTAGTGCCGTGACGGTGCTCAGCGCCGCTGATCCCGTACGGGTGTTCCAGGAGTTTGCCACGCTAGACTTACTCTCCGCTGGCCGGGCAGAGATCATCGCCGGCCGCGGCAGCTTCACGGAGGCATTTCCGCTCTTCGGTCTAGCTTTCCAGGATTACGACGCGCTCTTTGCCGAAAAACTGGATCTCCTGCTCCGCTTACGCGAAAGCACTCACCCGCACTGGTCTGGCAGGCACCGGCCAGCTCTGCACGGGGCAGGCGTTTTTCCGAGACCGGTGCAGGACCCGCTGCCGGTTTGGGTCGGCGTCGGCGGCACACCGCAATCCTTTATCCGCGCGGGCACCCTAGGTTTGCCGCTCATGGTGGCGATCATTGGAGGTGAACCCGCCCGATTCCGGCCTCTCATTGATCTTTACTACCAAGCTGGCGCACGAGCTGGACATGCCCCGGATAAGTTAAAAGTAGGGGTGGCCCTCATCGGCTTTCTGGGCGACACCACGCCCCAAGCCGCCGACGATTTCTTCCCGGGCTATGCGTACCACTTCAACTCTGCGGGTCGCGAGCGCGGCTGGCCGCCGATCACTCGTGCCCACTTTGACGCCGCCCGTGGTCCCCGCGGCTCGGCGCTCGTCGGCGATGCGGAAGCCGTGGCGGAAAAGGTGCTTAGGCTCAACGAGACCCTTGGCGGCGTGGCTCGCCTGAGCTTCCAAATGGCGATGGGTTTGCTCTCGCATGAGCGCATGATGCGCGCGATCGAGCTTCTCGGCACTCGCGTCCTGCCGATGGTGCGCCGGGAACTCGACAGGCCCGAAGTGCTGAACGCAGCCTGAAGCCCGCTTCGACTGCGGCGGAGTATCGGCTCCGCCGAACAGGAACACACACCGCTTTCTTTAAGGCCTGGCCGCTTCTCAATTTCATTTTCGGTGCTGCTTCCAGCGGGACCGATTGCCACAAACACCAACCCACAAGCGCAGTCACATCACAATGAACACTACAGCCAAAGACCTCACCATTGAAGCGCCCGCCAGCCCCGCGAGCCGAGTCGGTGGTTACGTTATCCTCGCCCGTCTAGCCGACAAGGCCCGCGCCAACTTCCTCGGCGGCAACATTGGCGAGTACCACACCGATTGCCCGCTCGACCATGCGCTCCTTGACTGGAAGGGCGTTTCTTACGACGAGATCAAAAAGGAGATCGTCGGTGGGGCGGACAACCAGATGCTGGCGGCGTACCTGGATGCCCACGGCTCGCCCAAAACCCACGAGGAGGTCGAAGCGTTCTCAACCTTTATGGACCAGGTCAACCCCTACTTTGATCCGACGAGAAAGGATTGGTACGCGAGTGAAGTGAGCAAACTAGGTCTCGACCCAGCCACTACCCCCATGTTCAAGTGGCTCGAAGCCGACGACATGGCTAGCCATTAATCTGATCACTTCCGCGTTGATTTAGGAGACGAGGAACGGTGATAAAGTATCGAGTCGTTCTTGCGGCAGCCAAGCGCATCCACAAGAACGGCCGACTCGAACCACGCGGTGCGACGGCTCATTCGACTCCCGTGATCTACCCCGGTAACAGCCGGGTGTAGACTGCGCGCCCCAGCCGCTATTGCCGACCGGCTTCCCGGTTGGCCGCCAGTCCGGCGGTCGCAGTTTGACACGCGGTGGGACCGGGCGGCGCATTCCTGATCGGCGCGCCCAAAAGAAGTAGCAGAGAAGATCGTGCGGCACAGTCAGGCGCCGGGCGACATTTCTGGTAACCTTCCAGATGGACGCGGGGCTGTCGCACGCTAGCTAGGCGCTCCATTGAGCTGGTCGGCGAGAAAGTGGCCTCGCCACTAAGCCAAGCCATGAGCGTTCCTTGATGGACGCGGGCTTCTAGAGTTGTAAACGACTGAACTGCCGTTTCCCGACTAATTTGCCAGGGGAAGCCCGCCAACCCTTGTTCCCGCTGCGACCTCAGCTCAGCTACTGGTAACGAGCCAACGATGGGATTCGAACCCATGACCTGCTGATTACGAATCAGCTGCACTACCACTGTGCTACGTTGGCGTTCTGCCACTCAGGCGTGCTGTTCCAACCACAGCCGCGCCGCGCCTCCCGACCCCAAAATTAGCTCGGGGACTTTCTTCGCACGTTTTCGGGCGAGCGGCAAGGTCATCCACAAAAACCCTTTGCCGGACTCAACTTGGCCAGCCACCTTACCGTGCTCCTCAGGCGGCAGGGCGCCCATCACCGCACCGGCGCAACGGGATTACTCCGGGAGAACGCGCCGAGCGGCACCGGATCTACCTGCGGCTCGGACCCAAACGACAGCGGCAGGCGCTCCGGGCTGGCCACAAAAGGAAGTGTCAGCACAAACGTCGCACCCTCACCGAGTTTGCTGCGGCACAGCAGATCGCCGCCCATGCTGCCGGCCAGACGCTTGGCGATCGATAACCCCAGCCCATTGGACGACTCACCGCCCGTAGGTTGCGCGCTGAGGCGGGCAAACTTGCCGTACAGCTTCCTCTGATCCGCCTCGCTCAAACCCGGGCCGGTATCCTGCACCTCGATGGCCGCCATCTCTTCGGCGCGCCCGACCCGCAGCGTGACAGCGCCGCCTTTGGGCGAAAATTTCAACGCGTTGGAAACCAGGTTGTCAACGATCTGCGCCGTCGAAGGCAGGTCGGCGAACGCCCAGACCGCATGCTCGGGTGGCACAAACGTCAGGCGGATATCCTTGGCCGACGCTGCCAATTGGTGGTTGCTCACCAGAGACGCCACCAAGACGCCAACATCGCAATTCTCCGGGTTCATCTCCAGCTTGCCCTCTTCAATCGCGCGCACGCTCAGCAGCCGATCGAGCAAGTCGCGCATCCGGCGGCTATTGGAGAGGATGCGTTCGAGGGAATCGCGCTGCATATCCGGCAGGTCCGGACTGAAGCTCTGAATGAGCTGCGCAAAGCCACTGATTGAGTTGAGCGGCGTGCGCAGATCGTGCGCCGCGATGCCGAGGAACTCGCTGCGTTCCTGGCTGAGCAGATTCAATTGCACGTTCGCTTCCGAGAGGGCGGCGAGCGCGTCCTGCAGCTTGGTCAGGGCGCGGCGGCGGCCCCTTTCGTACGTGATGCCGACGATCGACATAAACACCGTCAGGCTCAGGTAGCCCGCTGCCGTGATCCACGGCTCCCACCGCGGCGCGTAGAGGCGCGGCACTAGGTGGCCCGTCAAATTATAAACGCAAAATGCCAGCATGATGGCCAGGCAGATGGCGCTCCAGCGCAGGCACGTGCGTTCGCCGACCAGAATCGAAGTACAAAGCGGCAACACGGCCAGCCAGGCGACCGCATGCCCGTAGATGCCCCCTTCGATGGCAGTCAGCGCAGCAAAGCCGAGCACCAGGACAAAAGCGTAGAGATTCGCGGCGCGCTCCAACCCAAACCCTTTCAGCACGAAAGGACCCACCGCCAGGGCGATCGTGCAGGCGAAAACGATGGCCGCGCCCCAGTAGTGGCCGATGAGCAGGTAGAAACCGCCGAACAGCAGGCCAAAGCCAAGCCCCACCCCGCTGAACAAGACAAACAAATGCGCCCGCCGGCGGCCTTCGGCGTCCTCGCGCAGGTTCGCCGGAACGAAGCGGTCTTGAAACGCCTGCACTCCCGGACTTGGCGTAGCGAAGGCGAAAGGCACACAGGCAATCAAGCAGAGGCTATACCATTTGCCACCCCGAAGAAGCCCGCGCTCGGGGCGATTGGCGGCAGGCCTCGAGCAGCGGGCAGCCGGCTCCCCGGGTATCGCCGCCGCGTAGCGGCCTCTGAACAAAGGCAGGGGCGGGCTCTCCGAGCCGTCCCAAGCTGTCTGGAAAGCCCGCCGCGACCACGGTACCTACGGAAACAAATGGGATAGCTCGGACTGGAGGCTTGGCGATAGGTCGTGGGGCGAGGGCGACAAAGCCTACCCCTACCTTGTTACGAACGGCAGCTGCGCTGCCTGTCGGGAAGAGCGCGGCAATTGTTCAATCTCCCGCCGGCGAAAGCAGTCCACGGCGTGATCGTTGACCAGGCCAACGGCCTGCATCAGCGCGTAGACGATCGTTGTGCCGACGAACCGGAAGCCGCGCTCCCGCAGGTCTTTGCTCAACGCGTCGGAGGCCGCGGTCCGCGTCGCGCGGGCGGTGGATGCATCCCCTGGCGGCGCGTTCTCCGCCCACTTCCAAAG
>CAXUFU010000027.1:0-13211 GCA_964250275.1 uncultured Chthoniobacterales bacterium
GGTCCTGTCTTCCGGGCCGTTCATGCCCCATGGGAATTGCTACCTTTGGACCCCGGGCTTGGTGTGGCTCCATGTCCTGTCGGATGCGCTGATCACGCTCGCGTATTATTCCATCCCCGTCACTCTCGCCTGGTTCGTGCGCCAGCGGCGGGACTTCGATTTCCGCGGGCTCTTCGTCTGCTTCGCCGTCTTTATCCTCGCCTGCGGCACGACGCATCTGCTGGAGGTCTGGAACGTTTGGCATGGCGATTACTGGCTCTCCGGCTTCATCAAGGCCTTCACCGCCGCCGCCTCCGTCGTCACCGCGATCCTGCTCGTGCGGCTGATGCCGCAGGCCCTGGCGCTGCCCAGCCCGGCTTTGCTCGCGCGGACCAACCGCACGCTCGAAGCCGAGGTGCGCACGCGCCGCGCCGCGCAAACAGGCTTGTCCGAACTCAACGCCCAACTGGAAGATCGGGTGGCCCAAAGGACCCGCCAGTACCAATCCGCCAACGCGGAACTCGAGCGGCAGATCCTGGCCCGCGCGGAAGTCGACGAGCGCGCGGCCCGGCTGGCGGCCATCGTGGAGTTTTCCGCGGATGCCATCGTGGGCAAAGATCTGGACAGCCGGGTCACCAGTTGGAACGCGGGGGCGGAGCGCATGTTCGGCTACACCGCCCAGGAGATGATCGGCCAGCCAATGCTGCGCATTATCCCGGACGATCGACCGGAAGGCGAAGAGCAAATCCTGCGCAGGATCAAACAAGGCGAGAGCCTCGATCACTTCGAGACGCAGCGGAAACGCAAGGACGGGCAACTCATCGATGTCTCGATGACCGTGTCCCCGATCAAGGATGCGGACGGCCGGATTATCGGGGCATCGAAGGTCGTGCGCGATATCACCGAGCGCCGGCGCATCGAGGCGGCGCTGCAAGCCAGCGAAGGACGCTACCGCACGCTTTTTGAACACGCGCCGGACGGGATCCTCATCGCCGACGGCCAGAACCGGGCGCTGGACGTCAACGCCAGCCTCTGCCGCACGCTGGGTTACACCCGCGACGAGCTGCTCGCCCTGCGCGCCCAGGAGATCGTCGTGCCAGAAGAGTTGGCGGATTTCACGGCGGCGCTGGCCGCGATCCGGATCCTCGCGCCGTACGATCGGGAATGGCATTTCCGCCGCCGGGACGGCACCGTCTTTCCGGCGGAAATGATCGCCACGCTGATGCCAGACGGCACGCTGCTGGGCATGATCCGGGAGATCACCGAGCGCCGGAACGCCGAGCAGGCCATGCGGGAAAAGGATCTGCTGCTGCACGCGAGCGATCGCCGTTTGGCGGAGATCGTCACCGGCATGACCGAAGCCTGCTTTGCGCTGGATAATGACTGGCGCTTTACCTTCGTTAACGACCGCGGCCAGACGCTGCTCCATCGCCGCCGGGATGAAATGCTCGGCCACCCGATCTGGGAAATTTTCGCGCAGCTCGTCGGCACCCCGCAGGAAGCCCATTACCGCAGCGCGATGATCGAGCGGGTGCCGGTCGCGTTCGAGGTTTTCTCGCCCGTCGCCGAGCGGTGGTTGGACATCCGCCTGTTCCCCACGGCGGAGGGGCTCGCGGCGTTCCTGCTGGACATTCAGGATCGCAAGCTCGGCGAAGTGGCGTTGCGCGAACGCGAGCATCAATTCCACACGATGGTCAACGCCATTCCGCAATTGGCGTGGACGGCGAACGCGGACGGTTTCATCAACTGGTACAACGAGCAGTGGTATCAGTACACGGGCACGACACCCGCGCAGATGGAGGGTTGGGGCTGGCAAAGCGTGCACGATCCGGCCGCGCTGCCCGCGGTCATGGCCGCGTGGCAACAGGCTCTCGACTCGACCCAGCCGGTGGAGATGGAGTTTCCTCTGCGCGGCGCAAACGGCGAGTTCCGCACCTTTTTGACCCGCGTGCACCCGCTCAAGGATGCCGCGGGGAAGGTGCTCCAATGGTTCGGCACGAACACCGACGTGGACGCGCTCCGCAAGGCCTTGCAAGAGGTGGATCTGCTCAACGCGCAACTCGAGCACCGCGTCGTGGAGCGGACCGCCCAGTTGGAAGCGGCCAACAAAGAGCTGGAAGCGTTTTCCTACTCCGTCTCGCACGATTTGCGGGCGCCGTTGCGCGCGGTGGACGGCTTCTCCCAGGCCCTGGTGGAAGATTACGGCGCGCAGTTGCCGGCCGAGGGCCACCGGCAGCTCCAGGTCATCCGGGAAAGCGCCCAGAAAATGGGCCAGCTCGTGGACGATCTCCTGAGCTTCTCCCGGCTCAGCCGCCAGCCGCTCAAGCGCCAGACGGTGCAGGTGGCCCAACTCGTGCGCGAAGTACTGGCCGAGCTGCAAGCCGGGTGCCCGCCGCGCCACGTGCAGATCACCCTGGGCGATCTGCCTCCCTGCCAGGGAGACCGGGCTCTTTTGCAACGCGTGTGGGTCAACCTCCTTTCCAACGCCCTCAAATACTCCGGCAAACGCGAACATCCCACGCTGGAGATCGGTTGCGTCTTGCAGGACGATGAACCCGTCTACTTCGTGCGCGACAACGGCACCGGGTTTGACATGCGCTACGCGGGCAAGCTCTTCGGCGTCTTCCATCGCCTGCATCGCGCGGAGGATTATGAGGGCACCGGGGTCGGGCTGGCCATCGTCCAGCGGGTGGTCCATCGCCACGGCGGCCGGGTCTGGGCGCAGGCGGAAGTCGATCGCGGCGCGACCTTCTTTTTCACTCTGGCGGGAGAAATCGAGACATGAACGCGTCCGCCGTCGAGATCCTGCTGGTCGAAGATAATCCGCAGGATCTGGAGATGGAGTTGCGCGCGCTGCGCAAAGCCAACCTGCACAATCACGTCCAGGTTGTCCGCGACGGCGCGGAGGCGCTGGATTTCGTCTTTTGCGAGGGGGCGTTCGCGGCCCGCCACATCAACGAACCGCCGAAGTTTATCCTGCTCGATCTCAAACTGCCGAAGGTGGACGGCCTGGAAGTGCTCGAGCGCCTTAAAAGCGATCCGCGCACGAAAGCCATCCCGGTCGTGGTGCTGACTTCCTCGCAAGAACAAAGCGATATCCTCGAAAGCTACGCGTTGGGCGCGAACAGTTATCTGGTCAAGCCGGTGAAATTCGAGGCGTTCTTCGCCGCGGTCGAGCAATTGGGGATGTACTGGCTCTTGCTCAATCTGCCGCCCCACCTGGAAAGCTAAAGAAATGGTGCCCTCCCCGCTGCGCGTTTTGCTCGCCGAAGACAACGCTGCCGACGCCGAATTGGTGGTGCGCGAACTGCGCCGCGCCGGCTTCGCGCCGGAAGCCGTTCGGGTGGACACCGAAGCCGGGTTTGTGGCACAGCTCCAATCCGACTTCGACCTCATTCTCTCGGACTACGACATGCCGCAGTTTAGCGGGATTCGCGCGCTGGAGCTGTTCCAGGAGAAGACGCTGGAGATCCCGTTTATTATTATCTCCGGCACCATCGGCGAGGAGATTGCCGTGCAGGTCATGCGGCTGGGGGCTTCGGACTATCTGCTCAAGGACCGGCTGACCCGGCTTGGGCCGGCGATTGAAAATGCGCTGGAGCAGGCGGAGGAGCGGCGGAGCCGATTGCGGGCGGAGCAAGCGTTGCGGGAGAACGCGGCGTTCATCGATGACGTGCTCAATTCGCTCACCGCGGAAGTCGTGGTGATGAGCGAGAGCGGAGAGATCACCGCCACGAACGAAGCCTGGAACCGGTTCTCGCGGGATAGCGGCGGCTTTGGCCTGCTGGGCCAGAATTTCCTCGCCATCTGCGACCAGGGCGCGCCGCGGTTTGGCGCAGCCGATGGACCGGCCGCCAGGGCGGGCATCCGGTCCGTGCTGGATGGTTCCGCGGCGACTTTCCGCCTGGAATACGCCTGCCACACCTTGGCGGCGGAGCGGTGGTTTGCCATGGGCGTCTCGCCGCTCCGGGGCGTGCGCCGCGGCGTGGTCATCACCAACGAAGAAATCACCGGCCGCAAACAGGCGGAGGAGGAACTCCGGCTCTTCCGCACCTTGGTCGATCAATCCAACGACATCTTTGCCATCATCGACCCCTCGACCGGACGTTTTCTGGACGTCAACGAAAAGGGCGCGGCCGAGCTGGGCTACCAACGCGAGGAACAGCTCGCCCTGCACTTCTGGGACGTGGAGATGACCGTGACGGCCGCCGATTGGCCGGCGCTGGCGGCTGATCTGCAGGGCGCCGGCTCCCGCAGCGGCGAGGGCATCCACCGCCGCAAAGGCGGAGTCATGTTTCCGATCGAATTTAATTCCAACTGGGTCGCGCTCGACCGCGACTACATCGTCACGGTGGCGCGAGACATCACCTTGCGAACCCGCGCCGAGGCCGTGCTGCGCCAGACCGAAGAACGCCTTTTCGCCGTGGTCGAAAATCTATCCGAAGGATTGGTCATCTCGGACCTCGAGGGTCACTTGCTGCACTGGAACCCTGCCGGCCTGCACATGCACGGGTTCACCACGTTGGGCAAGGGCCTGGCCAAACTGCCCTCCTTCCGCAACATCTTCGAGTTTAGCACCCTGGATGGCGCCGTCCTCCCGCCCGAGCGCTGGCCGCTCTCGCGCATCTGCGGCGGCGAATCCTTGCGCGGCGTGGAAGTGCGGGTCCGCCGGTTGATCGGAGATTGGCGGCGCGTCTTCAGCTACGGGGGATCGATCGTCCAGGACGAAGGGGGCAACCCGCTGGCGTTTATGACCATCAACGATGTCACCGATCGCCGCCGGGCCGAGGAAAGCCTGCGGGAGCGGACCGACCAGTTGCAACTCGCTCTCCAGGTCTCGCGCATGGGCGTGTGGCGCGGCGACCTGCGCTCCGGCGAACTGACCACCATCCAGGGGGGTGGCCCGATCTCGGGTCTGCCCGATGAAATCAGTCCCACCTCCGTCGACGCCTTCCTGGCGCTGATCCATCCGCAAGATTTGCCGGAGGCCACCGCGCGTTTGCTGCAAGCCGCCGAGACCGGCGAACGCTACCACGCCGAATTTCGCATCGTTCTGCCCGGGACGGACATCCGCTGGGTCTCCGCCCAGGGCCGCTGCACGCTCGACGCCGCGGGGAAGCCGGCGGTGATGATCGGCGTCGACCTGGACATTACCGAACGCAAGTTGGCCGAGGATGCTCTGCGTGACGCGAAGGAGACGCTGGAAGGCAAAGTGGCCGAACGCACCGCCGAGTTGCGCTCCGCCAAGGAACGCGCCGAATCCGCGGATAAACTCAAGTCCCAGTTCCTGGCCAACATGTCGCACGAGTTACGCACCCCCCTCAATGGCGTGCTCGGTTTCACCGAGTTTCTGATCGATGAAAAGGCCGGCAGCATCAACGCGCGGCAGAAGGAGTATCTCACCGACGTGCACAATAGCGGGTCGCATCTGCTGCAATTGATCAATGACGTGCTCGATCTGGCTAAGGTCGAATCCGGCCAGGATAACCTGCGCGTCTCCACCTTCTTACCGGGCAAGGCGATCGAGGAGGTTTGTGCGGTCGTCAAAGGGATCGCCCACAAGAAGCGAGTCGAGGTAACCGCCCAAGTGGCGCCGGAGGTGAGCGCGGTGTCGCTGGACGAGAAAAAGTTCAAGCAAATCTGCTACAACCTCATTTCGAACGCGGTCAAGTTCACGGATGCCCGCGGCCGGGTTAGTCTCGAGGCCAGCTCCCCGGCAGCCGGCTGGTTCCAATTGCGCGTCACCGATACCGGCATCGGGATCAAAACGGAGAATCTGCCCAGGCTTTTCCACGAGTTTGAGCAACTGGAGACCGGCACAGCACGGCGCTACGAGGGCACTGGCCTGGGCCTCGCGTTGACCAAACGGCTGGTGGAAATGCACGGCGGCAACATCAGCGTGGAAAGCGTATTCGGCGTGGGCAGCACCTTTCAAGTTCGCTTGCCCATTCGCCTGCCGGAAACCGCCGCCTGAGTTCCTCCCGAACCCACAACTCACAGGAGAGAAAGAGAGATGGCCAAAACCCTCATCCTGGTGGTCGACGATAATCTGACGAACCTGAAGCTCGCCTCCGACCTGCTCACCTGGTCCGGGTACGAAGTGGCGCAGGCCGTCGACGCCGAGCGGGCGCTCGAGGCCATGCAAAGCCAGCGGCCCGCGCTCATCTTGATGGATGTCGGGCTGCCCGGGATGGACGGTCTGACGCTGACGCGCCAGCTCAAGGAAGATCCGGCCACCCGCGGTATCCGCATCGTGGCGCTGACGGCCTTCGCCATGAAAGGCGATGAGCAGCGGGCCCTGGATGCGGGCTGTGACGGCTACATCGCCAAGCCGATCAACACGCGCGAGTTCGCCGACCGGGTCGCCGGATTTCTGGCGGCCTAGGATCTATTTAAAAGATTCTGGCGCGGGTGGGTTGGTTTCCCCGGGATTGGCTTGATACTAGCTTGGGTGGGACGGCAGAAATGAAAGTGCTGATCGTCGATGACATCGAGACCAATCGCAAGCTTCTGCGCCTCAATTTGCAGGCGGAAGGCATCGCGACCTGCGAAGCGGCCGATGGCGTCGACGCCTTGGCCGCGCTCGAGACCGCGCAGCCAGACGCCGTCATTTCGGACATCCTGATGCCGCGCATGGACGGCTACCGGCTCTGCCGGGAAATCCGCGGCCACGCGGCGCTGCACGATCTGCCCTTTATCTTCTACACCAGCACCTACACCTCGCCGGAAGACGAGCGGTTGGCCATGGATTGCGGTTGCGATCGTTACATCAGAAAACCGGCGCCCATTCAGCAAATCTTGCAGGCAATCCGGGAGCTGATTGACCCCTCGCGGCAGCGGCCTCCTCCGGTCGCGCCGGCCAACGAGTCCCAGGTGATGCACGAGTACAATGAGGCGCTGGTGCGCAAGCTCGAAGAGCGCAACGGCAAACTGGAACAAGCACGCGCCGAGATTGCCCAGGCCAACGAGGAACTCGAACTCCGCGTCCACGAGCGCACGGCTGATCTGGTCCTCGCCAACCAGGAACTCGAAGCCTTCAGTCACATGATCGCCCACGATTTGCGCTCGCCCCTCGCGGCGATCAGCGGGTTCAGCTTTCTCCTGCTGGAAAAATGCCGGGGCAAGGTGGACGACCGCGCGATCAGAGACCTTGGCTTTATCAGCCAGGCGGCCACCCGCATGAACGACCTGACCAATGATCTGCTGCGCCTGGCCCGCGCCAACCGGGCGGAGATCACCTGGCAGGAAGTCAACTTGAGCGCGCTGGCAACTGCCGTGCTCCAGGAGCTGCAGGAGCGCGAACGCGGCCGCACCGTCACCTTTTCCGTCGCGCCCGGCATCGTGAAAATGGCGGATTCCGGGCTGATCCGCGTCGCCTTGGAGAACCTCCTGGGCAACGCCTGGAAATACACCGGCCAGACCGCGCACGCGCAGATCGAGTTCGGCTCCGAGGAACGCGACGGCGAGACCTCCCATTTCGTGCGCGACAACGGCGCCGGGTTTCAAATGGCTGACGCGGGCAAGTTATTTAGCACTTTTTGCCGCTTGCATCCCGCCACCCAATTTCCCGGCACCGGCATCGGGCTGAACACGGTCAAACGGATCATCAACCGCCTGGGCGGCCGCATCTGGGCGGAGGCCGCGGTGGGACGTGGCGCCACCTTTTTCTTCACGCTGGGTAAACCCAAGCTGCCCGCCATGGCTTAACCCTGCTTAGGGTTTCCGTCGATCTTGCGCCGCGCGTCAGACCGGCGAAAGCCAGTCAGCCCGACCCTCGTGCGGCTCCTTCCGCTCGAGAAAGATTTTCCCTCGCCATCCAGGCGTTCACTCCATCAGCCACCTCACACCATGATTCGCCATTTACTCAGCTTCGTCGTTCCGCTCAAAGACGAAGAACACACCATCCGCGAACTGTTCACGCGCATCACGGCAGAAGTCGCGGCCCTGGGCCGCCAGTGCGAAGTCATCTTCGTCGACGACGGCAGCACGGACGCGAGTTGGGCTATTATCCAGGACTTGCTCGCGGCACATCCGGAGCAGGTCGTCGCTTTCCGTTTCCTGCGCAACTGCGGCAAGGCCGATGCCTTGGCCACCGGGTTCGAAGCGGCGCGCGGCGAGATTGTCTTCACCATGGATGCGGACTTGCAAGACGATCCCAAGGAGATCGGAGCGTTCCTGGCCAAGTTGGATGAAGGCTTCGACATCGTGAGCGGCTGGAAGGCCAGCCGGCACGATCCCTGGCACAAGGTCCTGCCCAGCCGCGTCTTCAACAAGATGCTCAGCCGCGTGAACGGAGTCGCGCTGCACGATCACAACTGCGGGTTCAAATGCTATCGCGCCGAAGTGATCAAGCACCTGACCCTCTACGGGGAAATGCATCGCATGATTCCCTCGCTCGGCAGCATCAAGGGCTACCGCACGGGCGAGATCGTGGTCGAACATCATCCGCGCTTGCACGGCGCCAGCAAGTACGGCCTCAAGCGCTTCCTGCGCGGTTTCATGGACATGCAGACGGTCTATTTCCTCAAGCATTTCCGGGAACGGCCGCTGCATCTCTTCGGCGGGTTGGCCATGCTCGCCTTTCTGCTCTCGGCCTTCCTCTCCCTGCTGGGGTTTATCCCGGCGTTGAGCTGGCGCTTTTGCACGCAAATCACCGCCGTGGCGGAAGGCCTGGGCGTCGCTTCCCTGTTCTTCATGGCCATCGGCTTGGTGGCCGAACTCATCGTGCACGGCAAAATCGAGAAGGAGCGGCGGCCCATCATCGCGGAAGCCCTCCGCGGCACGCCGCCGCGCCGCGCCGGCAGACCCAATATTGTCGTCCTGCCGCCGCTTCCCGGCGCCACCCCCAGCGTCCTGGTCGCCGATGATTCGCCGGAGCATCGGGCGTTCGCTAGTTCCTTGCTGGCCAATGCCGGCTGGGAAGTCGAGGAAGCGGAAAACGGGACCGACGCCATCGCCAAGATCGATCCCAACACCGCCGTTTTGCTGCTCGACCTGGAGATGCCTGGCAAAAGTGGGTTGGACTGCCTCGCTCACCTGCGCAAGTTCCGCTCCGACGTAAAAATCATCATCATCTCGGGCAACGAGGAAATCGACCCGGCGGTGGTCGCCATGAAACTCGGCGCCTTCGATTACCTGCGCAAGCCCGCCTCCAGTGAGGCGATCCTCGCCGCGGTCGAGCGCGCCATGCAGGTGCACAAGCTGTCCGCGGACGCCAGTTACCAGGTCGCCTAACATGCTTACTCCTCCCCCTCCGGCCAGGCGCCCGCTCAAGATCGCGGTGCTAGGCTCCACCTACCCGCGCTTCGCCGCTGACACGCAAGTGCCCTGGTTGCGCGAGTCCGTCAATCGGCTGGCCCAGCGCGGACATCAGGTCACGGTGCTCGCCTCGGCCTATCGCGGGTCGCCCGCGCACCAGATCGATGGCATCACCGTCAAACGCTTTCGCTACGCCCCGCGGTCGCTCGAACACCTCACGCACGACGAGGGCGCTCCGAATAAACTGCGCAACCCGTTTTACCGCCTGCTCGGAGTGACTTACATCCTGGCCGGCGTGATTCAGGCGGTCAGGTGGGCGCGCCAGGAGCGCTTCGACGTCATCCAGATCCATTGGCCCTTTCCGCACGGGACCATCGGACTGGCGGCGGCCTATGCTTGCGGCGCGAAAACGGTCGCGACCTGTCACGGCGCCGAATTGGCCATGGCCCGCCGCGGCGCCGTTGTCCGCCGGGTGCTGCGCTACTGCTTGCGCCAAGCCACGCTGGTCTCGTGCAATAGTTCACATACCCGGGACGAAATCCGCAAGATCTGCGGGCGCATTGCGACGGTAATCCCTTACGGCGCAACCGTCCGCACGGACGGCGCGCCGCGCAGGCGACCCTTGCCCGGGGCGGCCGCGACGCTGCTCTTCAGCGGCCGGCTCATCCAACGCAAAGGCATCGATTACCTGCTCCGAGCGCTCCCCTTGGTCCTGCGCCGGCGTCCGGTCAAGCTCTGCATCACGGGGGAAGGCGACCGGCGCGCGGAATGGGAAGCGTTGACGCGCCACCTGAAACTAACCGCAGACGTGGAGTTCCTGGGCTTTGTCAGTACTGCCCGCCTCGCGGAGCTTTATCGGGACTGCGATCTCTACGTGCATCCCGCCATCTTCGATGATCGCGGCGATACGGAAGGCTTGGGCGTCGTGCTGATCGAGGCTTTGCAGAATGGCTGCCCGGTCGTGGCGTCGGCGGTTGGTGGCATCGTCGACGTGATCCAGCACGAGCACACCGGCCTGCTGGTGCCGGAAAAGGACGAGCGCGCCTTGGCCGACGCCATCCTGCGCGTGCTGGAGGATCCCGCCCTGGCGGCCCGCCTCGGCGAGGCCGGACGCAAATACGCTGCCTGGGTTTTCGACTGGGATTGCATCACGGACGAAACCGAGCAGCTCTTTTACCGCGCGCTGGAGCAGCGGAAACCCGCCCCCGGGCTGGGTGCCCGGCTCGATCCCGCGCCGGCCGGCCTCGCTCCCCACCTCCCATGAGCGCCCCGGCGAAAAGCGGGCGCGTTCACCCCGGGACGATTTTGCTCGCCGTGCTGGTGGGTGCCAGCATCGCCATCACCTTCCGGCGGCAAGGGGGCGATCTGCTCGTCCAACTGACCCGCCTGCGTATGAACCCGGCCCTGCTGGCGGGTGCGCTGGCGTTGGCGGTCGTTTACCGGGTGCTCAACTCCTGTGGTTGGGTGCTGGCCTTGCGGGCCTTGCGCTGTCCGCTGCCGGTGCTCCCGGGCGTGCGCGTCTGGCTGATCGCGGAGACGATGCGCTGGTTGCCGGGCAGCATCTGGAGTTATGTCTCGCGCGTCTACGCCGCCCGGCCCCTGGGGATTTCCGCCGGGACGGCCACGTTGAGCATCTCGCTCGAACTCGTACTCACGCTCGGCGCCTGGGCGCTGACGGCCGCCTTAGGCCTTTGGTTCTCGGGCTTGACCGCGGTCTTCGCCAAACATTTTGCGCTGCCTGCGGGGCCGCTCGTCTGGAGCGTGCTTGCTGGGTTGGCTTTGGGCGGGTTGGCTGGCGCTTGGCTCTGGCGCCAGCCCGCCGTGCTGGCGCGGTTGCCGCGAAAAGTCGCCGCTTTGCTGGCGGACGTGCGGGCTCTCGCGCGCACTGCCCCGCGGGCCGATTACTGCCTCGCCACTCTCTGCTTCTATCTGCTGCTGTGCGTTCTCAACGGCTTCAACTTCTGGCTCCTCTTGCGCGCCTTGAGTCCGGCCTCGCTTTCGGTCGGAGCGATCATCGGCATCAACGCCATCGGCTGGCTGGTGGGATTTTTCGCTTTTATGGCTCCGGGCGGTCTCGGCGTGCGCGAAGCGGGCATCGCAGGTTTGCTGGCGGTCTCTTATCCGCTGCCGGTCGCAATCGGCGGCGCGCTCCTCTGGCGCTTCGTGCAAATCACGGCCGAACTCCTCTGCCTGCTGGGCTGTCTGGCGGCGAAACGACTGGCGCAACGGCACCTGGAAGCCGCTCCCCTGCCCGCCCGCTAGTGCTCCCGCGCTCCCATGCCCGCCCGACCCACCTCATACATGGTTGGGCTACTATGGCGGGAACGCACTTTCGTCGTGCTCTTTTGCGCCACAACGGCCGCGGTGCTTCTCGCCGGCTGGAAGGTCATCCTGCCCGCTTACCGCGCGCCCACCAACCGCACGTACACTTCCGGGTTCGGCTACGCGGCGGTCAAGCACCGGCTGAAGATCCCCTTTGAAATTACCACCGCGCTGGCCCAGCGGCGGGTACTCTCCCGCCGCGTTCTGGGCGAGGGCGCCATGGCCAGCCAACCCATCCTGGTTCCCGTCATTCCGACGGACAAGATCGAAACGGTGCAGGTCGCCGAGGGGCGATACGTGCACAAGGGCGAGCTGCTCGCCGAGCTCGATCGCTCCAAGGCCGAACTCAAAGAACGCTCCGCCCAGCTCGCCTTGGCCACCGCCAAAGCCGAAGAAGAGCGGGTCGAGATCGGTTCCGCCTACGTGCTCGCGCAGGAGCGCCCGGAAAAGGATCAGATCGACCGGACCGACGCGGAAAAGCAACTCGCGCTGCTGCAGGAGCAAGCGGGGATGTACCACAAGCTCGAAGAGGCCGGCGCGTTGCCGCGGCTGCAAGTGCTCGATCTCGACAAGCTGATCTCTGACCGGGAAGCCGCGCTGGCTTTGAGTAAATTCAATTTGGGCATGTCCTCCAAAGGGCAGCCGCAGAGCAAAATCATCGCCGCCAACGCCGTCAGCGAGTGCGAGAACGCGCTCGCGCAGTGCCGCAGCGATCTCGTGGATTACGCGGTCCGTTCGCCGGTCGATGGCATCGTCGAACGCGTCCTCATCCAGCCGGGGGAATACAATCAAGACGGCGGCAAACCCGCGTTTGTGGTGGAAGCCGGGCTCTGGTTCGAAGCGCATTTCGATCAAGCCTCCGTCGGTTTGATCGCAGCCGGCAGCGCGGCGGAAGTTTTCCTGGGCGCCAAGCCAGGGGCTGCTTTGCCCGGCCGCGTGACGCAAGTCATTCCGATCGTGACTTACGATTTGGGTGGGCCGGAGCTCGCCCGCCCGATCCGCCCGTCTGGCACCGGCACCCCGGAATGGCCCGCGACCTACAAAGGGCTGATTGTCCTGGACAAACCCTCTCCAGACCTGGTGCCGGGCATGACCGGCTTTGCGCGCGTGACCCTCACGCGGCTGGTTTTGGCCGTGCCCCACGCCGCCATCCTCTCGATGTCCGCCGGCAGCGGGATCGTGCACGTGGTGCGCGGCCGGCGGCAACAACCGCGCGCCGTGACCTACGGGATGACCGACAGCGATTGGACGGAGATCACCTCCGGCCTGCAGGCCGGCGAGAAAGTGATCACGACAGGACAACTCGCCCTGCAGCCGAGCGACCTCATCGTCGAAATCAATCCCGCGACGGCGCTACCCCAACCACCGCCATGAACGCGCGGCTGACTGGTTGGGCCGAGCTGGTCCGTGGACTGACCCTCCCGAGACTCACCCACGCAGCGGTGACCCTCCTGGGGGCATCGTGCTGGCTGGCCAGCCTCGGCCTGCCCTGGTTCGCTTTGCCGGGGCCGCGGACCGCCACGGCGGCCGCGCGCGCCGGTCCGCTGATCGTCGGCCTGGAGACGCCTTGCACTCTGCTCTGGAATTTGGCGTTGCTTGCGGTTGGCGCCGCCGGTTGCACGCTCGCCTGGAAGCGACCGGCGGGGCGGCGC
>CAXUFU010000028.1:0-9036 GCA_964250275.1 uncultured Chthoniobacterales bacterium
TCGAAGACGCCTGCCAGTACGTGACGCGCCGCCGACGGTCATAGACCGCCGCTACAGGCGGAAGAGCGCCTTGGCAACCAACAGCGAGATAAAGATTCCAAGCAACGCTGAGCCGAGGAAGATATAGGATAAGTAGCAATAAGGGGCCGGCGGCACAGGGTAAAAGCTAAAGAAAAGTACCAGCAGCAGCGCCCCCAACCCACCAGTGGCTATGACGACATCGCTCGTGCGCAGAAGCCGCCGGGAGAGCAAATAGATCGGCAAGGCCAGCACCACCAACAGGTACGCTCCGATGAGCCCGAGCGACCCCAGTTGCGAGAGGAAGTTGATGCTGAAGCCCAGGCCCGCGCCTTGGTTGAGCATTAGCACCGGAACCAGGATGGCGATGATCGAAATCAACGCGACCGCGCGATGCGGGGTGGCGTTGACCGGATGCGCTTCGCCAAAGGAGCGCCAGAACCAGTGCTCACGCGCCAAGGAGAACAGGACGCGGGATCCCACCGTCAGCGAACCCAATCCGCAGGCGAAGTAGCTTGCCGCCACGCAAAGCGTACTGATGGTACCCAGCCAAGGCTGCCCCAGCGCGTGCGCGATGTTATCGAAGGGGATGGTCAGGTCGTTGACCTGGCCACCGATCACACCGTGGTGCGCGAGCGAAACGATGCCATACGCCATGCCCAGGTACAGCAGGCCCAACGGCAGCATGCAGGTGAAGATGGCCTTCGGAATGGTGCGTTGCGGGTCTTGCGCTTCCTCACCCAGGCAAGTGGCCGATTCAAAGCCGCCCATGAGCAGGAAAGCCAAAACCAAGCCTCCCTGCAGATTGGCAAAGTGCACGCCGACCAGGCCCGTTTGCGCGTGATCGACCCAGGCATGGGCATGGACCAAGCCTCCTAACATCAGCAGCACCATCAGCAGGACGGAGATGGCCTCGATGAAGATCATCAAGTGCGTGGAAAGCCGGATATCGCGATGCGCGGCCAGCCAACAACCGATCGTCAGCGCCGCTGTCAGCACCTCAGCCCGGATGGGGGTTGTCGCCGGTCCCAGCCAGGGAATCAAGAGGATATCCAAATAGGCCGCCGAGACGAGGATCGCGCCGGGTATGCAGTAGATCATGCCGCACAGATACATCCAACCGGCCATCATCCCGCCATACTTGCCCAGGCCCAGCCGGCTAAAGGTCGCCAGGGAACCCGCGGAAGAGGAGAGCCCGGCGAAGCGCAGGACGCTGAACATGACAAAGAGAAAGATCCCCAAGACCATCAGCAACAGCAGCCAGGTGCCGTTGCCCGCGCTCAGGATCACCAGCGGAATGATGACGCTAATCGTGCCCGAAGGCGCCAGCACGCCGAGCGTTTGCGCCATGTTCTCGAGCAAGGACAAACAATCGTGCCGCAGTCCCAGCTTGGTTGGCGCCAGGTCGGAACGGTTGCCGGGACTCGCCAGAGCCGACATATCAATCGAACGCCGTGGCCTCTGCCGGCCGCTGGTAGAAATGACAGCCGAGCAGAAAAAGCGCGGCGGCCGCGTAGCTCCACATAAACTCCGGCGCGACGCCGAGGCCCAGCCGATTCTCGACGCCGGCCGGAGTCAGGCGAAAGGCGTGGATCAAACCCACGCCGGACAGGACGGAGCCAACCGCCATCCAGGCAGCGGCAGGCGCAAAGCGGCGATCCACGATGTAAGCCAGCGCGGCGGCCCAGAGCATGGAAGTCAGCACGGCGCCCTGGCTCAGCGCGATGAGCCCGTAGATGGGTAACTCGTCGCCAAAACGCGCCGCGGTTTCCACCAACCCGGAGCCGGCAGCCTGCAAGGTGGTTTCCACGATTTGCAAAGCCCAGGCTGCCAGAATCGGGATCAAGCCGAAGGCCACGGCCAGCGCGTGCGGCTTTGGGATCTCCGTGAAGGCCTGGCCCATCATCACCAGCCCGAACCACACGACGATGATCGCCACCACCTCCACCGGAACGAAGCGCAGGACGATCGGCACCAGACCCGTAACGCACACCAGCATCATGGCAAAGCCGTTGAGGAACGAATAGCCACTGCGCGCGCCCATGGCTTTAAAGCCCATGTGGCCGAAGTAAGGGATCGTCGGGAAGGCGCTGCCGAAAAAGGACGCCGCCAGGGTGGCGATCCCGTTCATCAATAGCGATGGCACGGTCCGATAGTCGTCGCCGGCCACAGCCACGCTTTCCAGGACCTGCAAGGAAACGAGCAGGTCGAGCAGGCTCATCGGGATGATGACCGACAGATAACGCCAGCCCTGATCGTGCGCGAGAAAGTGCAAGAGATTGGCCGGCTGGGGCAGGTAAAAGCCGGGCGGCGTATAAGCGGGTGGCGGCGGCAGCCGGTAAAGATGGGCCGCTTTGAGGAGATACGTGAGCAACGCTCCGACCAACAGGCAGAAAAGGACGGCAGGAAAGCGGCCGGGCAGGCGCAGCCGTGCCCCATAAAGCGTGAGCAAAACGACCGACGGCACCAACGCGAGCTCCGGGGTTTGGAAAACGCGCAGAATAAACCCAAGACAAAGATAGGCCAGGCCGATGCCGGCCAGCGGACAAAGCAGCGCGGCGCGCGGGGTCGTCCGGCGCAGCCAATCGGTGCAAAACGCACCGGCGGTCTGCACCACGCCGCTGAGGAAACAGGCGCACAGGCCCACTTCCCAGGTCAACCGCGGGTCATGCGTGGACCGGAAGACCGGCAGCATGATGAGAAAAATGTAAGCAAAGACCGTCGGCGTATTCACCCCGAAAGGGATGGCCGTGACGTCGTCCCGCCCGGTGCGCAGCGCCAGGCGCCTGGCCTGCCAGGCGTAGAACAGGTTGCCGATAAAGATGGAAAGCGCCAGTCCAGGCAGAATCTGGCGCGTGACGAACTCGACCGTAAACCCGCACAAGGGTCCCAGGACGACGATCAACAGCAGATCGGGGAAGGTGCTGAAGAACAGGCTGAAGAAACCGTCCCAATCCCCGGGCACCAGCCAAGGCAGCGCCCGGGGAGTCCGGCCCGCCCCGGCGGAGGAAAGCACGGTGGCGGCCTCAGGCGGTTCCATGTTTGAGTCCGATCTGGCGCAGCCACTGGCGGTAAGCGATCGCGGTGCGATCCGAGCGCAGGTGCATCTCCGCTTGCAGATCGAGCGGCAGCAATTCCGGACGTTGCGATTCGACGATCGGCACGTCCTGGGTCGTGACCAAGTCCTGGAACTCTTGAAATTGCGCGTCCGGCAGATCGTGGAGGTAATTGATGGCCATGATCGGCCAGGCCTCGCTCTCGTTGTCCTCGATCGGCGTCACGATATCGATCATGGCGAAGCGCTGTTCGCCCTGCTTCTTCACAAAACTAGCGGTCAACGGCCGCTGCACCTCGTAGGTGTAATGGGTCAGCCCGGGTTGGCCGGAACCGTCCGGGTTCGGTTGCCAAATCGGGATGTCTCGCGCCACCACGCCCCGAGCGGAAAGCTCCACCTCGTAGTCGTCGATCTCCGGGCGCGACGTGTCCCCGAGCAACCCGGCGTGCACGTGCGCCAGGTGGGCGACGTCCAGGAAATTCTCCAGGATGCGGGGGCCGTACGTATGGAAGCGGTACGGCCCGCTGGAGATCTTGCGGTAGGAAACGTCATCCCACTCTGGAAACGACGGCACATCCTGGGTTGGTTCGCCCAGGCAGACCCAGATGAGGTTATAGCGTTCACGTACCTGGTAGGTGGTGGTGCGGGCGCGGCTGGGCGGAACGAGCTTTGGATGCGCCGGGATCCGCGTGCAGATGCCGGCGGCGTCGTAGACCCACCCGTGGTAGGGGCAGATCAGGCAATCGTTTTCGACGCGGCCGGGCGAAAGCTTGGCGCCGCGGTGGACACAGAGATCGTGCCAGGCATGCAGGTCGGCAGCACTGCGCCAGAGCACGACATCCCGGCCCAGCAGACGCGCCGCCCGCGTGCCGCCGCTGGGGACATCCGAGGAGCGCGCCAGGACGTGCCAATCGTTCACTAAAATGGGGTCGTCAATCAGGGGCATGAAGGGATGGATTTCTCAGGGCTGCTTCAACAGCGGGACACGGCTGCGGTGAAAGAGAGACTTCGGTTTTCCGCCGGCTGTCCACGCCGCGCCTGCCAGGCGGCGAAGCGCGCAACCTGCCGCTGCTTCTGCCATTCGCACTGTTCTGCCAGGTTTGCCAGCGCCGCACCGGTCTCCGGCGAAGTGGGCTGATACGGCGGCGGACCCAATTCCGGGCAAAGCGAGGCCGTGGCCAGGCCGCGCGCCGCTTGCTCTTCCCACACGATCTCCCACCAGCGCTCGAAGGCGTCCCGGTACGGCGCCGCGGCGGACGACCGGATGTCGGCCACTTGCGGCGCCTGTTCGGTACCTACCCGGGCGTGCAAATGAACGGCGCGCCGGCCGCATTCCCGCAGGCACGCGAGTTGATCGTTCAGCAACCGTTCGCAGGTGACGACCCAGTGGCTGAAATCGCAGACCAGCTTCAGCTCCGGAAAGCGGGCCAGCAACCGCCGGGTGACGCCCGGATGGAACAAGAGCGAATTGCGGTGCGTCTCGTGCGGCAAGGATCGCCCGAGCTGCTGCTCGAGCTTTAGGATGGCCTCGATATAACGGGAAGCCTCGTCTTCCTCCCAGAGGTCGTAGCCGCCGATGACGGAAATTGAGTCGGGTTCGAGCGTCAAGGCCCGCTCGAGATGGACGTGCAAGGAAGCCAGGTGTTCGGCCAGGGAAGCGCCGCTTGGCCACAGGACCGCTTTGAAAAGCAGGCGATGCCGGGGCAGGATTTCGGACAGTTCCCGCGCTTCGGCGTCGCTAAAAAGGACGGCCTCAATCCCGTCGTACCCTGCGCCCTCGACGGTGGCGACGGCCTGGGCGCGAGGGCCCTCCATGCCCCAGAGGTTGCGGTAGAGTTCCAGTTTCAAGCGGCCAGGGGCGACTGGAGTGGAGCGGTGCGCGCGTCAGAACTTATAGCGGACCGACGCCGAGAAATTGATGGGTTCATTGAGCAGCAGCAGATCATTGCCCTCCAGCAAACCGTCGTTGACCGTGAAGTTCCGCTGGTCCGTCAGGTTGTTGATGTTGACCCGTACCTCGTAGCGGGGTCGGCGATAATAGATAGTGGCGTTCAACTGATACTGCGCGGGAATCTTGATCGTGCCTTCGAAATTATCCGCCTGCGAGCTTTCAATCTGCGGCCCGATACCGGCGCCGAGTCCACAATCGAGCGTATAAGTGATGTAGCCGTTGATCAGAAAATCCGGGAAGCCGTTCAAGCGATAGCGGCCGGCAGGCAACGTGGAAAGGAAGTTCGGACTGCCCACGCCGGTACCGGTGACACCCGGTTGTACGGGAAAACCGGCGGCATAGGTATCGCCCTCGTACTCGGTAGATTGGATCGGGGCATAATCCCGATAATTCGCCTCTTCCCAACTGAAGTTCGCCGTGACACTCAAATGCTTGTCCGGCTGGTAGGTGCCCTGTAGTTCGATTCCGCGCACGACGATGTTATTGATGTTGCCGAACTGATCGGTGCTGGTGCGTCTTTGGTCGAAAGCGTCAGCGCCGGCAAAAAGCTTGTGGTTGAGGAAGTCGAATTTGGCGCCCCCCTCGTACAAGGTGCTTTTGTTCTTGAGCGCTTTGAGCGGGATCGAGCCGTTACCCGTCGGGCTGAGTGGGATGCCGCCCGTCTCATACAACGCGGTTTCGTCCAAGGTATCCGTCTGGTTAAAGGTGGTATACAGAGTCACCCAAGGAGCCGGCTTGTAATTGAGGCTGGCGTTAAAGCTCGGGTTGAGGACAAAAAGCGTGTCTCCGCTCTTGGTTCCCGGCGCCTGCACGTTGCCGGCCTCGTCGGCCAGAGGATCGGTTGCCGTTCCACCAATGTAGTCCAGCCGCACGCCGACGATCGTCGACCATTCCTTGCTGAACTCGGTGCGATCCTGGAAAAACACAGCCGCATCGTAGAGCATGGTCTGGTTCGTATTTTGATCCGTGAGATAGGCACCGTTCGTGCCCGATCCATTGGCCCCGATCTGGGTGGTGCCCGGGTTCGCGTAAAACCCGTTGCCGATGGGAATCAAGTTCGAGAAGGCGGCCGGATTCAGATAGAAAGGCGAACGCGTGTTCCTGGGATTGGTCGTCAGGTCGTAATTATTGAAATACTCATTCTGGAACTCGCCGTACGACAGGCTGTCTTGAAAACGGAAAGAGAAGCCGGTGAGAATGTCATTCTTGATCGGCAGTCCGAAGAGCTGTTTGACGTTCCAACTTAGCTCCGTCCGATTCTCGAGCACGAAATCGCGCGGGACATCCTCCAGGTATTGGTAGGTGGTGGCGTCATGCCGGTCGATCCCCTCGCCGAAGGTACGATTGACCACGTGCAGATCGTCGTTGATCTCGTAAGTGGCAATCTGCTGGGCATAAAAATCCTGGGCGATGTACAAGTTGTTCGGGCTGGCTTCAACCTCGTAGGGATAAATCTTTTTGGTCCCGGTCGGATAAAGCACGGCTTCATATCCGCCTGGTCCGGTGGTATTTGGCTGATAGAAGATCGACCCGGGGATTTGGGCGGGCGGCGTGTTAAAGGCGCTATCCGCTACGCCCGTATAGTAGGTGCGGTTATTGACCAGCAATTGCGTGGGCCGGTTAATGCCATCGACCTCGCCGACGTCCGTATCCAGGTAACCGGCGTTCCAGTTCACGTTCAACTTGTCGTTCGGCACGTAACTGAAGGACATGTAGAAATCCTCGCGGTCGTTACCCACGCCGTTGCGATAGTAATAGCTTTGGCCGCCCGTGGCGTCATAGCTGACGCGGTAAGCCCATTCTTTATCGATGGGGCCGCCAAAGTCGATGCCCCAGCCGGGATTAAAGTAAGATTGATTGCCCGGCACGTAGGTCCCGAGATCGAAATGCGCGCTGCCCTGGAACTTGTCGAAATAGGGCATCTTGGTGTTGAAATTGGCGTAACCGCCCGTGGATGACCCCGGGCCGTCGACGACGGACGCAGGACCGTTCAAGATGTCCACGGATTCGACACCCGTGAACTCAGGCGAAAACGCGTTTTGATTCGTCAGCCGGCGTTGTCCGTTCGTGTAGTCTTCCGCCAGATCGCCGCGGATGGTCAACGAGCCGATGATCCCGTACCGGCCGACGTTATTGCTGCCAGGGGTCGTCTGAGTGAGATCGGAGATCGAGCTGATATCCTGTTGCTGCATTTGCTGACTGGAGACGCTCGTGACGGCGCGCGGGATGTCCGTGATATTCAGATCATTGCCGTAGATCGAAGAGATGGGGCGCTCGAGCGGGTTAATCGTTTCTTCGATATTGCTGCCTTCGACGACGACCGTTTCCTGACTCCCGGGCTGCGCGTTGTTCTGGACAGCATCCCCGCCGGCATGCTGGGCACCGCCGCCCTGGCTCGGGGCAGCGCCAAGCGCGGATTGCGCTTGGGCGTATGCGAGCGGCCAAAGGTTGAGCGCCACAACGACTGCCGCAAGTCCCCGGATTTGAGTGATTTTCATTCGCTTGCTTGTTAACCGATAGACCCGGCGCACGAACAGCCTTTTTTTCGCCCTCCAGGCCGGCGTGCTGCCTAAAACGCTAGGGAAGGCAGCGCTGAGGCAGCCCCCGAGCAACGCTCGTGCCAATAGCACCGGCGCCTTGTTCTCTCTAAACCGGGCATCTCACGCCTTGACCCGCCCGATCATTTTCGACCAAACCGCCGCCGAAGCTGGCTAAATTGAGCCTGATAGTTCACGCGAAATATTGCGCGTTGCCGCTGGGAAAACCGACTGGAACATGGTTTGCTAAACGGCACACATGTCCAACAACCCGCCTCGATCGAACTTGCGCGTGCCGGCGAATAGCACCTTTGCGCCTTCCGATTGGATGGTGCTGGCCAGTTACTGGCATCCGGTTTGTTTATCCTCTGAGCTTACCCCGGCCAAACCGCTGCCGGTGGTGCTGCTGGACGAGGAACTGGTCCTTTACCGCGCGGCTGGCCGGGTGGTGGCAGCCCGCGACCTTTGCATCCATCGGGGCGTGCCGATTAGCCTGGGTTGGATGGAAGGGGACGAGATCGTGTGCCCCTATCACGGCTTTCGTTACGGCCCCAACGGGCAATGCACCAAGGTGCCGGCCCAGCCGGACGCGGCTATTCCCAAAAAGCTCTGCCTCGAAATCTTCCAGGTGGAAGAACGCTACGGGGTGATTTGGGTCTGTCTCTCGGGGCAACCGCGGCTGCCGCTGCCGGACTGGCCGGAGTTGGAGGATAGTTCGCTCAAGCAATTGCAACTGGGGCCGGACCTCTGGAAATGCGCCGCCGCCCGCCACACGGAAAATTTTACCGATCTCGCGCATCTCTCCTGGTTGCATGCCGGCACCTTCGGCAACCGGGACAAACCGGAGGTGCCGCCGTATGAGGTCGAGATCACGCCGACCGGCCTGCATTTCGAAGCCGACTATGACCGCTTTTCGATCGATCAGCGAGGCGGCGCCGGGACCGTCGAACAGATTCACTATACCTACGATGTTAGCCTGCCCTTCTATACGCGGCTGAAGATTGCTTTTCCTGACGGGCATCATTTTATCCTCTTCAACATGCCTTCACCCCGGTCCGCGCGGCAATCTAATATCCTGTTTCGCATGACGCGCGATTTCGACGTGGACGGCCCGGACGACGTCACCTTGGACGTGCAACGCGGCGTTTTAGCCGAAGACCGACCCATCGTTGAGGCGCAACGCCCGGAGAAACTGCCGTTGGATTTGAGCGAAGAGTTTCACATCCGCAGCGACCGGCTTTCGACGTATTATCGCCGCGCCCTGGTAGAGATGGGGTTAGGGCGAGAGTTTTCCGCGTAGGGGCGGATTAGATAAGGGTCTAGTCTAGTCTAGAGCAGATCAAAAGATCTCGTCGCTGCTGCTGGAAGCTTTGTAGCGGCGGTCTGTGACCGTCGCCGACAATGTGCCTCGGGCACGGGCATCGACGGTCATAGACCGCCGCTACAGCCGGAAACACCGCCGGAAACAAAGGGAC